>NZ_JBICII010000063.1:0-19827 GCF_043101865.1 Pseudomonas sp. zjy_15 | reverse complement strand
TGTCCAACCCCAGATGTGTGTCCACCACCGATCTGTGTAGGAGCGGGTTTACCCGCGAATACGCTGGCGGCGGCAACGGTGAAGGGCCAGGGAGATTGGCCACCAGGCCCTTTCGCGGGCAGGCCCGCGAAGAAGCCGGCGCTGCTGTCAGTGCAGCTCGAAGGTATCGGCATCCAGGTTGGCCGGGAACTTGGCCCGGTACGCCGCCAGTTCCGACGCGCTCAGTACTGCAGTAAACACCCCGTCCGCCTCCCCGGCACTGAGCAGGCTCTCACCCTGGAAATCCAGCACCTGGCTGTCACCAGAATAAGCAAAGCCTTTACCGTCCGTGCCCACCCGGTTCACCGCCGCCACATAGCACAGGTTTTCGATGCCCCGCGCCGGCAGCAGACGGTTCCAGTGCTGGCGGCGCGCGGCCGGCCAGTTGGCGGTATACAGCAGCAGGTCAGTGTCCTGGGCGTCGCGGCTCCACACCGGGAAGCGCAGGTCGTAGCAGATCAGCGGGCGAATCCGCCAGCCCTTGACCTCGAACTGCACCTGCCGCTCGCCTGGGGTGTAATGTTTGTGCTCACCGGCCATGCGGAACAGGTGGCGTTTGTCGTAGTGCAGAATCTCGCCGTCCGGCCGCGCCCACAACAGGCGGTTGCGGTGGCTGCCATCGGCCGCCTGGATGATCACACTGCCGGTAATCACCGCATTGTGCTTCTTCGCCTGGGCTTTCAACCATTTATAGGTCGGACCGTTCTCCTGCTCGCACAGGCTTTCCGACTGCATCGAAAAGCCGGTGGTGAACATTTCCGGCAGGATCACCAGGTCCACCTCGCCCACCTGTTCCAGCAGCACCTCAAAGTGCGCGTAGTTGGCCTCGCGGTCGTGCCAGGCCAGGGTGGTTTGCACCAGGGCGACTTTCAGGTTCGGCAGTGTACTCAGATCGCGCATAGTCTTTCCGCTGCCTGACGCAGCGTCTCCTCTCGTTTGGCAAAGCACAGGCGCACCAGGCGTTGCTCGGGGATGGGTTGCTGGTAGAACACCGATACCGGGATGGTCGCCACGCCGTGCTCACGCGTCAGCCACAGCGACATGTCGACGTCGTTCAGGTCCGGGCGGATTTGCGAATAGTCCACCAGTTGGAAATAAGTGCCCGTCGTGCGGGTAAAGTTGAAACGCGAGCCTCCCAGCAAACCGCAGAACAGGTCGCGCTTGGCCTGGTAAAAGGCCGGCAACTCATCAATATGCTCGGGGTGCTCGGCCATGAAATCGGCCAAGGCACACTGCAGCGGCGTCACGCCACAGAAGTTGACGTACTGGTGCACTTTGCGCAGCTCGGCGCTCAAGGCAGGCGGTGCAATCACGTACCCGGTCTTCCAGCCGGTAACGTGGTACGTCTTGCCGAACGAACTGACCACGAAGGCACGCGAGTACAACTGCTCATGGGCCAGCACGCTGGCGTGGCGTACGCCGTCGTAGACCAGGTGCTCGTACACTTCATCGCTGACCAGGTAGATATCGCGGTCGGCAATAAGCGCGGCCAGCTGGTCGAGGTCTTCGCGAGTGATCAGCGCGCCGCTGGGGTTGTGTGGCGAGTTGAGGATGACCATGCGCGTGCGCGGGCTCAAGGCATCGCTGAATTTCTGCCAGTCGATACGGAAGGTACCGTCGCTCAGCTGCACATGAACACAGCGGCCACCGGCCAGCTCCACCGACGGCTCGTAACTGTCGTAGCAGGGATCGAAGACGATCACTTCGTCACCGGCATGTACCACCGCCTGGATGGCACAGAAAATAGCCTCGGTGGCGCCGGGGGTGATAGTCACTTCCTGATCGGCATCCACCCTGGCCCCATACAGCCGCTCGACCTTGGCCGCTACCTGCTGGCGCAAGGCCGGCAGGCCGGTCATCGGCGAATACTGGTTATGCCCGGCAGCCACGTGCCGGCCCACTGCATCGAGCAGGGCCTGCGGGCCATTGAAGTCAGGAAAACCCTGGGACAGGTTGAGCGCGCCAGCCTGCACGGCGAGCTGGGACATGGTGGTGAAGATGGTCGTGCCGACATTCGGCAGTTTGCTGCGGATCATGGAGCCCTCTTTCCTGGGGTATATCCGGCACGGGGTGGAGTCCGAGCATAGCGGATCAAGCGGTCAGGAAAAAGGTTGAAACAATAGGGGGATTGCTCTGGATCAAGGGGCGTCTGTGGGGGCGACCTTGCCCGCCCCCACATGGCGCTACTTAACGTTTGTCGCGACGCTTCTTCTCGGCCTTCTTGTGGTGCGACATCAGGCGGCGCTTCTTGTTGACCTGGCGATCGGTAAGGGTGTTCTTCTTGCCCTCGTACGGGTTCTCACCCCCCTTGTACTCGATACGGATCGGCGTACCGACCAGCTTGAGCACCCGACGATAGGTGTTTTCCAGGTAACGCGAGTACGACTTGGGAATGCTGTCGGTCTGGTTGCCGTGGATCACGATCAGCGGCGGGTTGGCACCGCCGAGGTGGGCATAGCGCAGCTTGATGCGGCGACCATTGACCATCGGCGGCTGGTGCTCACTCACGGCATCTTCGAGGATTTGCGTCAGGCGGCTGGTTGGCCAACGGGTAACCGCGGACGTGAACGCAGCCTGTACCGACTTGTACAAGTTGCCCACGCCCGTGCCATGCAGCGCGGAAATGAAGTGGATGTCGGCAAAGTCGACGAAGAACAGCCGGCGCTCCAGCTCGGTCTTCACGTAGGCACGCTCACCTGGCTCCATGCCATCCCACTTGTTCAGGGCAATGACGATGGCGCGACCGGCTTCAAGGGCGAAGCCCAGCAGGTTCAGGTCATGGTCGACCACACCTTCGCGGGCATCCATGACGAAGATGACGACGTTGGCGTCCTTGATCGCCTGCAGCGTCTTCACTACCGAGAACTTCTCGACTTCCTCGTGGATCTTGCCCCGCTTGCGCACCCCGGCGGTGTCGATGAAGGTGTACTTCTCGCCATCGCGCTCGAACGGGATGTAGATACTGTCACGGGTGGTGCCTGGCTCGTCGTAGACCACCACACGCTCTTCGCCGAGCATGCGGTTGACCAGCGTCGACTTGCCAACGTTCGGGCGACCGATGATGGCGATCTTGATGCCATCCTTCTCGCTTGGGCCAGGAATGCGCACGGCTTCCTCACCTTCAGCGACGTCCTGGTCGAGGGCTTCCTCTTCGGCATCGCGCGGCAAGTGGCCGAGCACGGCTTCCATCAGGGCACTGATACCACGGCCCTGGGAGCCCGCCACCGGGATGGCGTTACCCATGCCCATTGGCGAGAATTCGGCGCGGGCAACGTCGGGGTCGATGTTGTCGATCTTGTTGGCAACCAGGATCGCCGACTTGTTCCGCTTGCGCAGGTGCTCGGCGATCATCTGGTCGGCTGCGGTCATGCCCGCACGGGCATCAACCAGGAACAGCACGTAGTCGGCTTCTTCGATGGCCATGAGCGACTGCTCGGCCATTTTCTCGTCCATGCCCACTTCGTCACCGGTGATACCACCGGTGTCGATCAGGATGAAGGAGCGACCCTGCCAGCTGGCATCACCATACTGGCGGTCACGGGTCAGGCCCGACAGGTCACCGACGATGGCATCGCGGGTCTTGGTCAGGCGGTTGAACATGGTGGATTTGCCGACGTTCGGGCGGCCCACCAGGGCAATTACGGGAACCATCGGCTCTCCACTCTAGAATTCTTGAAAATGCAAAGGCCGCTGCAAGGCAGCGGCCGGAGTACGGGCGGCGTGTCCTACGCCGCGACTTGAAGCCGGTCAAGGCTCCAAGCATAGCTTCAGCGGATGGTCAGTGCCTCGAGCTTGCCGCTGTTGCCGAAGACATAGATGGTGTCGCCGACCACAAGCGGGCGGGCGCGTAGACCATCGCTGTCAATGCGCTCACGGCCAACAAAACGGCCATCGACCTGGCTGAGCAAGTGCAGGTAACCTTCGAAGTCCCCTACCGCTACGTAGCTGGAGAACACTTCAGGCGCCGTCAGTTGGCGACGCGCCATCGAGTCGTTGGTCCACAGGGCACTGGAAGAACGCTCATCGATACCCTCGACCGAGCCAGAAGCCTCGCTCACATAGACGTTACCGAAGCCCTGGGCGACACCCACGTAGCTGGAGGCATCGCGCTGCCACAGCTCGCGGCCGCTTTCCAGGTCCAGGCCAGCAACGCGCCCCTGGTAAGTGCTGACGTACAAGATACCACCGGACAGCAGCAGGCCGCCGTCAATGTCGACCACACGGTCCAGCTCGGAACGGCCCTGAGGGATGGCCACGCGGCTTTCCCACACCGGCACACCATTGTTGATGTCCACCGCTACAACCTTGCCGGTAGACAGGCCGGCAACTGCCAGGCGGTTGGTGGCGATTGGCGCACCGGTGCCACGCAGCGTCAGCACGGCCGGGGAGTTCTCGTAGATCCAACGGCGGTCGCCAGTGGCGGCATCCAGGCCAATCAGGCGGTCGTCCTGGGTCTGTACCACCACCACGTCACCGTTGTTGGCAGGCGGGGCCAGCACTTCGCTGGTCACGCGCGAGCGCCAACGCTCCTCACCGGTGCTGGAGTCCAGGGCAATGACTTCACCCTTGAGGGTACCGAGCATGACCAGGCCGTAGCCCACGCCAACTGCGCCGGAAACCTTCAGCTCCAGGTCCTTCTTCCACACCACGTCACCGGTGATGCGATCAAGGGCATAGACTTCGCCGTTGACGTCGGAAGCGTAGATGCGGTCGTTCTCGATGGCCGGGACCAGGGTGTTGTAGGTTTCACCCTGGCCGTCACCGATCGAACGGCTCCACTGCTTCTTCAGCACCACTTCCTCGGTGAACTTGGTCAGCTCGGCCGGGGGCAGTTCCTTCTTGCTGTTGCTGCTGCAACCCGCGGCCAGTACGGCCAGAGTCAGCACTGCTGCATGTTTCCAACCGATCACTTACGCGTCCCCTTTAGCCAGGTCATCCAGCTTCAATTGCAAGCCACCGACCGCCGCGTCATCGGACAGCGCGGCCTTGGCTTTTTCGTAAGCGCTGTGTGCGTCGTCGGCGCGACCCAGCTGAACCAGCAGGTCACCCTTCAACTCTTCACGGCTGGCCAGAAAAGCTTTGTCGGCGTCGCCGTCGAGCAGCTTCAGGGCATCTTCGGCCTTGTTCTGGGCTGCCAGTACGCGCGCCAGACGCTGACGCGAAATCTCGCCCAGGGTGACGTCGGCCGGATTGTCCAGCACGCTTTTCAGCTCCGCTGCGGCGTCATCGAGCTTGCCGCTGTCGACCGCGACCTTGGCCACGAACAGGCTGCCGTACTGGGCGTAAGCGGTGCCGCCAAACTCGCTCTTGAGCTTGCCGGCCAGCTCCGCGACCTTGGTGGTGTCCGGCTGGCCGGTCGGTGTCAGGCTGGTTTCAATCAACGCCTGATACAACTGCGAGGCACCTTGCGACTGGTTGTTCTGGTACTTGTGCCAGGTATTCCAGCCCAACACCACCACGCCAGCCAGCAATGCGCCGGTCAGCAGCGGCTTGCCGTTGCGGCTCCACCAGTCCTTGATCCCTGCCAGGTCATCATCATCGGTACTCGACACCCCAATACTCCTTTTCGCCTATTCGCTTGTTGAACCGCGTTACGCCTGCGCGATCGCGGTTTCCAGGTGCTCTGCAAGAGCATCCCAGGCAATGTTCTGTTGTTCGCCCTGGCCGCGCAGGGGCTTCAAGCCGATTTCTTGCTTGGCCAGCTCGTCGTCGCCGAGGATCAGGGCGAACAGTGCACCGCTCTTGTCGGCTTTCTTGAACTGGCTCTTGAAGCTGCCACCACCGGCGTTGACGGCCAGGCGCAGGCCCGGCAAGCGGTCGCGCAGGCCTTCGGACAGGCGCAGGCCGGCCAGCTCCGCCTGCTCGCCAAAGGCGCACAGGTACACGTCGATCTGGCGGCTGATGGACTCCGGCACTTTGCCCAGGGTTTCCAACAGCAGGATCAGGCGCTCGATGCCCATGGCGAAACCAACGCCAGTGGTCGGCTTGCCACCCATCTGTTCGACCAGGCCGTCGTAACGGCCACCCGCGCACACTGTGCCCTGGGCGCCGAGCTTGTCGGTTACCCACTCGAACACGGTCTTGCTGTAATAGTCCAGGCCACGTACCAGCTTGGTGTTGATCACGAACGGAATACCGGCGGCATCCAGGCGGGCCTTGAGGCCCTCGAAGTGCACGCGCGATTCTTCGTCCAGATAGTCTTCCAGCTTCGGCGCGCCGACCAGCACCGCCTGGGTGTTCTGGTCCTTGCTGTCGAGGATGCGCAGCGGGTTGCTCTTCAGGCGACGCTGGCTGTCTTCGTCCAACTGCTCCAGACGCGCCGAAAGGAACTCGACCAGCGCGTCACGGTAGCGTGCGCGGGCTTCACTGGTGCCCAGGCTGTTGAGCTCGAGCTTGACCGCGTCCTGGATGCCCAGCAGGCCCCACAGGCGCCAGGTCAACATGATCAGCTCGGCATCGATGTCCGGGCCGTCCAGGTTGAACACTTCCACGCCAATCTGGTGGAACTGACGGTAACGGCCCTTCTGCGGGCGCTCGTGGCGGAACATCTGGCCGATGTACCACAGCTTCTGCACCTGACCGTTGCCGGTGATGCCGTGCTCGAGCACCGCTCGCACGCAGGCAGCGGTGCCTTCAGGACGCAGGGTCAGCGAATCGCCGTTGCGGTCCTCGAAGGTGTACATCTCTTTTTCGACGATGTCGGTCACTTCACCGATCGAGCGTTTGAACAGCTCGGTGAACTCGACGATCGGCGTGCGGATCTGGCTGTACCCGTAGGTGTCCAGCAGACCGGCCACGGTGCCTTCGAAGTAGCGCCACAGCGGCGACTGTTCTGGCAGGATGTCGTTCATGCCACGAATGGCTTGCAGCGATTTGCTCACGAAAAGTCCTTACGAATTCGGTGTGTCAGCCACGGACGATCAGCGCCGCGTCGGCTTCGGCCTTTTCGGCCGCTTTCTGGCGGATGAGCTTTTCCAGCTCATCGACCAGGTTGTCATTGGTCAGTTTCTGGGCAGGCTTGCCGTCGATGTAGATCAGGTTCGGCGTGCCGCCGGTCAACCCTACATGGGCTTCCTTGGCTTCACCCGGGCCGTTGACCACGCAACCAATCACCGCCACATCCAGCGGCACCAGCAGGTCTTCCAGACGCCCTTCCAGCTCGTTCATGGTCTTGACCACATCGAAGTTCTGCCGCGAGCAGCTCGGGCAGGCGATGAAGTTGATGCCACGCGAACGCAGATGCAGCGACTTGAGGATGTCGTAGCCGACTTTCACTTCTTCGACCGGGTCGGCCGCCAGCGAGATACGGATGGTATCGCCAATACCTTCGGCCAGCAGCATACCGAGGCCGACGGCGGACTTCACCGTCCCCGAGCGCAGGCCGCCGGCTTCAGTGATGCCCAGATGCAGCGGCTGTACGATCTGTTTGGCCAACAGGCGGTAGGCTTCGACAGCCATGAACACGTCCGAGGCCTTGACGCTGACCTTGAAGTCCTGGAAATCCAGGCGGTCGAGATGCTCGACGTGACGCAGGGCCGACTCGACCAGCGCAGCCGGGGTCGGTTCGCCGTACTTCTTCTGCAGGTCTTTTTCCAGCGAACCGGCGTTGACCCCGATACGAATCGGAATGCCGCGGTCGCGGGCGGCATCGACCACGGCGCGCACACGGTCTTCACGGCCGATGTTGCCCGGGTTGATACGCAGGCAATCAACACCCAGCTCGGCAACGCGCAATGCGATCTTGTAGTCGAAATGGATGTCGGCGACCAGCGGCACGCTGACCAGTTGCTTGATCTTGCCAAAAGCTTCGGCCGCGTCCATGTCCGGCACCGAGACCCGCACGATGTCCACGCCGGCATCGACCAGACGCTGGATTTGCGCCACGGTGGCAGCGACATCGTTGGTGTCGGTGTTGGTCATGCTCTGCACCGCGATGGGCGCATCACCGCCCACCGGCACATTGCCAACCCAGATTTTGCGGGATTCGCGACGCTTGATCGGAGATTCGCCGTGCATGACTTACTGTCCCAACTTCAGGCGAGCAGTCTCGCCACTGGTGAACGGAGCAACATCGACGGCCTGGCCGTTGTAGCTGACCTGGGCGCCCCGGGCAAAGCCCAGGCGTACCGAGAAAGGCGGCTTGCCGGTCAGCTCGAGGTTGTCCCCCTTGCGCTTGA
Organism: Pseudomonas sp. zjy_15; assembly: GCF_043101865.1. Lineage (NCBI taxonomy): Bacteria > Pseudomonadati > Pseudomonadota > Gammaproteobacteria > Pseudomonadales > Pseudomonadaceae > Pseudomonas > Pseudomonas sp. zjy_15. The sequence goes on along the minus strand of NZ_JBICII010000063.1, from coordinate 11,611 downwards.
TGGCGCTGAACAGCACCTTGCCGTTGCCGTCGCTGACCTGGGTCCAGCAATCGGCGGTGAACTGAATGGCGACCTTGGCACTGCCAGTCGGCACCGCGGCAGGCTCAGCGGCGGCCGGTGCAGGTGCAGCAGCGGCCTGTACCGGGGGCGTAACCGGAGCAGGCGAAGCAGCAGGTGCGGGTTGCGCAGGCGCTTGCTGTGCCGGAGCAGGCGCTGCGGCAATGGCTGGCTCCGAGCTTACCGGCGCCTGTTCAGCGGCAGCAGGCTGCTCGGCAGCGCCTTGCTCCAGCGCCAGCGGTGCACTTTCAGCTTGCTGGCCAACGGAAACGGCCTGGTCTTCAGGCTCATCGAGCGGGTGAATCTGTGTCGTGCCGTCGGCGCTTTCGACCTCGACGTGCTCCAGGGCAATCTTGGCCAGCTCCTTGCCCCGCAGGCTGCCCTGGTCCTGCCACCAGAAAAAGCCACCACCGACAACAGCCACCAGCAACAACAGGCTGACGCCGCGCAGGATGTTGTGCGACAGCCGCACAGGCTCTTCGATACGGCCCAGCGAATGCACGTCGCTGCCTTTGGCGTGGGTACCGGTGTAGCGGTCGAAGGCATCTACCAGGGCGGCCTGGTCGAGGTCCATCAACTTGGCGTAGGCACGAATGTAGCCACGAGCGAAAGTATGCCCGGGCAGCTTGTCGAAGGCGCCGGTTTCCACATGGTTCAACGAACTGACAGTGAGGTTGAGCTTGCGGGCCACCTCGGCTTGAGACCAGTCCCGTTTCTCACGGGCCAGGCGCAAAAGCTCACCGGGGTTCTGGCCAGGCGCTACTGCTACTTCGGGATGCGCGGCGTTCATCGTTGCTCCGACAGGTATTGCTGGTATTCCGGCGTACCGGGATAAAGTCGTTGTAATTGCTGGCCCAATTCGGCCAGTGCGCCCTGCTCGTCGAACACCCTGGCAAGGCGGCTGCCCAGCAGCAGGCTACGGGCGTCGTGGTCGCTCAACTGGCTGAAACGATCGTAGTAGTCCCGGGCCGGCACATAATGCCTGTTTTCGTAGGACAACTCAGCCATTTCCAGCAACGCTTTTGGTTGGTGCTGGTTGAGTTGTAACGCTTTCAACAGATACGCGTGCGCCTGATCGCGGCGTTCGAGCTTCAGGGCGGTCAGGCCCAGATTTTCGTACACGCGTGAGCGCTCAGGATACAGGGTATCGGCACTGGCCAGGCGAAACATCTGCTTGGCCTCGGCAAATCGCCCCTGAGCATAAAGGAAACTGCCGTAATTGTTGCGAATTCGCGTGTCACCGCGACTTATCAGCAAGGCCTTGCGAAAGTGTGCTTCGGCCAGCGCCGGCTCACCTTCGGCTTGAAACACTACCGCCAGTGCCGCGTGCGCGTCGACATCCTGGTCATCCAGTGCCAGGGCCTTGCCCAGCGGCGCCTTGGCCTGTTCGGTCAAACCTTGTTGCAAATAACCCAAGCCAAGCTGTACATAAGCCCGCCCCGCCTCCACTCTGCCCTGGCGGCTGGCCAAGGGGTCGCTCGCGCCGCCTGACACGCAGCCGGCCAGCAGCGAAAGCGCAAGGATCGACGCGGCGCGCAGGCTCATGGGCAAGGTACCTGTCAGTGGCTGGCGGCGCTGTCTGGCAGTTCGACGTCCGCAGAAAGCTGGCGAACAGCGATATAGCGCTCACTGCGGCGGGTACGGTCATTGACCTGACCGACCAGTTGGCCACAGGCAGCGTCGATGTCGTCGCCGCGCGTGGTACGGGTGGTGACGTTGAAGCCACCGTGGTGCAGCAGATCCTGGAAGCGACGAATGGCGTTGTTGCTTGGTCGCTCGTAGCCCGAATGCGGGAACGGGTTGAACGGGATCAGGTTGATCTTGCAGGGTACATCGCGCAACAGTTCGATCATCTGCGCGGCATGCTCAGGTTGGTCGTTGACGTCCTTGAGCAGGGTGTACTCGACGGTGAGCACGCGCTTGCCGCCCAAAGTGGACATGTAGCCCATGCACGATTCCAGCAGCATCTTCAGCGGGTACTTCTTGTTGATCGGCACCAGCTTGTTGCGCAGTTCGTCGTTCGGCGCGTGCAGCGACAGGGCCAGCGACACGTCGATGTGCTTGGCCAGTTCGTCGATCATCGGCACCACGCCCGAGGTGGACAAGGTGACACGACGCTTGGAAATGCCATAGCCAAGGTCATCCATCATGATTTTCATGGCGGCAATGACGTTGTCAAAGTTCAGCAAGGGCTCGCCCATGCCCATCATGACCACGTTGGTAATCGCGCGGTCGACTTTGGCAGGAACGGTCCCGAAGGATTTGTTGGCAAGCCACACCTGGCCGATCACTTCGGCGGCGGTAAGGTTGCTGTTGAAGCCTTGCTTGCCGGTGGAGCAGAAGCTGCAGTCCAGGGCACAGCCGGCTTGCGACGATACGCAGAGGGTGCCGCGGTCGTCGGTTGGAATATAGACGGTCTCGACGCAGCTGCCGGAGGCAACGCGGATCACCCATTTGCGGGTGCCGTCGGCGGAAATGTCTTCACTGATCACTTCCGGCGGGCGAATCTCGGCAACGGCCTCGAGCTTTTCGCGCAAGACCTTGCCTACGTTGGTCATGGCCGCAAAGTCGGACACGCCAAAATGGTGAATCCATTTCATCACCTGGCCGGCACGGAAGCGCTTCTCCCCGATAGAGTCGAAGAATTGTTCCATTTCCGGCTGGGTCAGACCCAACAGGTTGATTTTGCCAGTAGATGTCGTCATGGATTCACCCTCACCCGTAAGCTTTCGCTTAGCGAGTGGTTACCTCGGTAGCAGCGAAGAAGTAAGCGATTTCGCGAGCAGCAGCAGCTTCGGAGTCCGAACCGTGAACGGCGTTGGCGTCGATCGACTCGGCGAAGTCAGCACGGATGGTGCCGGCAGCAGCTTCTTTAGGGTTGGTAGCGCCCATCAGCTCACGGTTCTTGGCGATGGCGTTCTCGCCTTCCAGAACCTGGACAACGACCGGACCGGAAGTCATGAAGGCAACCAGGTCACCGAAGAAGCCGCGCTCGCTGTGCTCAGCGTAGAAGCCTTCGGCTTCGGCTTTGGACAGTTGCTTCATTTTCGAGGCAACGATTTTCAGGCCGGCTTCTTCGAAGCGAGTGGTGATCTTGCCGATGACGTTTTTGGCAACAGCGTCAGGCTTGATGATGGAGAAAGTACGTTGAACAGCCATGGAAAACTCCAGAATATGAGTGTTACGAAAAATTAAACCCGCGAATTATACGCGGGTTCCGGGGGATTGCCTAACCTGCAAGTGACGCTTAGTCGGCTTCGTCGATCCAGGCGGCCTGGATTGCCTCGAGCACTTTCTCACCGCCGCGTGACGGATCGTCGCTGAACTCTGGCAATGCCAGCACCCAGCGGTGCAGGTCCACGAAATTCACATAACGAGGATCGACCTCAGGCTTGCTTTCTGCAAGCTGGATTGCGATCTCAAGTACATCAACCCATTTCAGACTCATGTACAGACCCTCAGTGCGGTGCTTCGGCAGCGTGGTTGAGCGAATACTTGGGGATCTCGATGGTCAGGTCTTCGTCAGCGACGACCACCTGACAGCCAAGGCGCGATTGCGCTTCCAGGCCCCAGGCCTTGTCCAGCATGTCCTCTTCCAACTCGTCAGCCTCTTCGAGCGAATCGAAGCCCTTGCGCACGATGCAGTGGCAAGTGGTGCAGGCCTTGACGCCGCCGCAGGCACTTTCCATCTCGATGTGATGGTCGTGGGCCAGCTCCAGGATGTTGGTCCCGGGCTCGACCTCCACGGTCAGCCCCTCGGGGCAGAACTTCTCATGCGGCAGGAATGTCACCAGCGGCATCGATTACTCCTCGATCTCATTCAGGTTGCGCCCGGCCAGTGCGGCTTTGACCGTCGAATCAAGGCGACGGGCGGCAAATGCATCGGTCACCTGCGACAAACGCTTGGTCTGTTGCTCGATGGCTGCGCCATCGGTGCCGGCCAGCAAATCACGTAGTTCTTGCATCTGGAATTCGATGGCGTCGCGCTCGTCACTGCTGAGCAGGCGATCGCCGTCGGCGTCCAGGGCGCCCTGCACCGCTTCGAGCAGCCGCTCGCCATCCACCTGATGCTCACGCAACTGACGGGCGTGCTTGTCGGAACCGGCGTGTTCGAAGGAGTCCTTGAGCATGCGGGCGATTTCGCCGTCGGTCAGGCCGTAGGACGGCTTGACCTGAATGCTGGCTTCCACGCCCGAACCCAGCTCGCGGGCAGCGACGCTGAGCAGGCCATCGGCATCCACCTGGAAGGTGACGCGGATTTTCGCAGCACCGGCAACCATGGCCGGGATGCCGCGCAGTTCGAAGCGGGCCAGCGAACGGCAGTCACTGATCAGCTCGCGCTCGCCCTGCAGCACGTGAATCATCATGGCCGACTGGCCATCTTTGTACGTGGTGAACTCCTGAGCGCGGGCCACCGGAATGGTGGTGTTGCGCGGAATCACCTTCTCCATCAGCCCGCCCATGGTTTCAAGACCAAGCGACAGCGGGATGACATCGAGCAGCAGCAGCTCGCCACCTTCACGGCGGTTGCCGGCCAGGGTGTCGGCCTGGATGGCGGCACCAATGGCCACCACCTGGTCCGGGTCGATCGAGGTCAGCGGGGTGCGCCCGAACAGCGCGCCCACGGCCTCACGCACACGCGGCACGCGGGTCGAACCACCGACCATGACCACGGCGCTGACTTCTTCCAGTTCAACGCCACTGTCGCGCACGGCACGGCGGCAGGCCTTCAGGCTACGGGCAACCAGTGGCTCGATCATGGCTTCGAAGGCGCTACGGGTCAGCTCTCCGTGCCAGGCACCATGGCTGACGCTGACCACGTCAGCGTCGGTCAGGGCTTCCTTGGCGGCGCAGGCGGTTTGCAGCAGCGCGCGCTGGGTAGCCGGGTCCAGATCGGTCGACAGGCCAGCCTGCTCGATGATCCAGCCGGCAATCGCATGGTCGAAGTCGTCACCACCCAGGGCGGTATCACCGCCGGTGGCCAGCACTTCGAATACGCCAGCGGTCAGGCGCAGGATGGAAATATCGAAAGTACCGCCGCCCAGATCATAGATGGCCACCACGCCTTCGGCGTTCTGGTCCAGGCCATAGGCTACGGCGGCCGCAGTCGGCTCGTTGAGCAGGCGCAGCACGTTCAGGCCGGCCAGACGCGCTGCGTCTTTGGTAGCCTGACGCTGGGCATCATCGAAATAGGCCGGCACGGTGATCACCGCGCCTACCAGCTCGCCACCCAGGGTGGCCTCGGCACGTTCGCGCAACACCTTCAGGATGTCGGCAGACACTTCCACAGGGCTTTTCGGCCCCTGCACGGTGTCGATGAACGGCATGTGCGATTCACCACCCACAAAGCGGTATGGCAGTTGCTCACCCAGCTGCTTGACGTCGGCCAGGCCGCGCCCCATCAGGCGCTTGACCGACAGCACGGTGTTCAACGGGTCGCTGGAGGCGGCATCACGCGCGGCCTGCCCCACTTCGTTGCGCCCTTCGAGGTAGCGCACCGCGGACGGCAGAATGACGTTACCCTGCGCATCGGGCAGGGGCTCGCTACGGCCGCTGCGCAGCGCAGCGACCATTGAGTTGGTGGTGCCCAGGTCGATCCCAACCGCCAGACGGCGCTGGTGCGGCTGAGGGCTTTGACCGGGTTCGGCAATCTGCAGTAGGGCCATGCTTATCTGAATACCTTAGGTGCCATCACGGGCAGCACCGGGGTTAATCGTCGAGGCGCTCTTCCAGTTGGCGCACTTCTTGGGCGAGCTTGTCGAGGAACTGCATGCGGCGCATCAGGCGTTCAGCCTTGTCGCGCTCGCCCGGGGCATCCCAGCAGCCGGCAAAGTCCTCATTCAGCGTGTCCTGGGCGGCCTTCAGGCGCTTCTTGAACACGCCGACACCGTCAAGGTCGGCTTCATCCTGCAGTTCTTCGAGCTCTTCACGCCACTGCATCTGCTGCAGCAGGAAGTCAGGGTCGTGGACCGTGACTTCCTGGGGCACTTCGTGGCCGCTGATGGCCAGCAGATAGCGCGCGCGACGCGGCGCACTGCGCAGCGTCTGGTAAGCGTCGTTGAGGGCCGCGGATTTTTCCAGCGCTATACGCTGCTCACGCTCGGAGGCGTCGGCAAAGCGGTCAGGATGGACTTCGCGGGCCAGCTCGCGATAGCGAGTGGCCAGCTTGTCGAGATCCAGACGGAAGCTTGGCTGGAGGTCAAACAATGCGTAATGACAAGGAGTACCCACAGCCAGCCTCAAACGTTGAAGCTTTCGCCGCAGCCACACTCACCGCGCACGTTGGGGTTGTTGAACTTGAAGCCTTCGTTCAACCCTTCCTTGACGAAATCCAGCTCGGTGCCATCGAGGTAGACCAGGCTCTTGGGATCGATGATCACCTTGACGCCATGGTTCTCGAACACCTGGTCTTCGTCCGCCAGTTCGTCGACGAATTCCAGCACGTAGGCCAGACCCGAGCAACCGGTGGTGCGCACGCCCAGGCGAATGCCCTCACCTTTGCCGCGCCCGTCGAGGGAGCGGCGAATGTGGTTGGCGGCGGCTTCTGTCATGCTGATAGCCATCAGAACTCCTTACCTTGCAACAGGCGACTTAGATCAAGCCTTTCTTCTGCTTGTAGTCGCGTACGGCTGCCTTGATGGCATCCTCGGCGAGTACCGAGCAGTGGATCTTGACCGGCGGCAACGCCAGTTCTTCGGCCAGTTGGGTGTTCTTGATGGTTTCGGCCTCGTCCAGGGTCTTGCCCTTCATCCACTCGGTGGCGAGGGAGCTGGAGGCGATGGCCGAACCGCAGCCGTAGGTCTTGAACTTGGCGTCTTCGATAACGCCCTGCTCGTTGACCTTGATCTGCAGGCGCATCACGTCACCGCAGGCCGGGGCGCCGACCATGCCGGTGCCGACATCCGGGTCTTCGGCATTCATCTTGCCGACGTTGCGCGGGTTTTCGTAGTGGTCGATGACCTTTTCACTGTATGCCATGGTGCAATTCCTTCCTCATCAGGGAGCCGCTCTTGCCGGCGACTGCTTAGTGGGCGGCCCACTCGATCTTGGAGATGTCAACGCCGTCTTTGTACATATCCCACAGCGGCGACAGTTCACGCAATTTGTTGACAGCCTCGCAGACTTTCTGCGCGGCGTAGTCGACTTCTTCTTCGGTGGTGAAACGGCCGAAGGAGAAGCGGATCGAGCTGTGCGCCAGCTCGTCGTTGCGGCCCAGAGCACGCAGTACGTAGGACGGCTCGAGCGACGCGGAGGTACAGGCCGAACCGGACGATACAGCGATGTCTTTCAGCGACATCAGCAGCGATTCGCCTTCGACGTAGTTGAAGCTCAGGTTCAGGTTGTGCGGTACACGTGCAGTCTGGCTGCCATTGACGTACAGCTCTTCAAGGTTCGAGACCTGCTTGAAGAAGCGGTCGCTAAGGGCCTTGATGCGTGCGTTTTCTGCAACCATTTCCTGCTTGGCAATGGCGAAGGCTTCGCCCATGCCGACGATCTGGTGGGTCGGCAAGGTGCCCGAACGCATGCCGCGCTCATGACCGCCGCCGTGAATGATGGCTTCCAGGCGTACACGCGGCTTGCGGCTGACGTACAGTGCGCCGATGCCTTTCGGGCCATAGACCTTGTGCGCCGAGAACGACATCAGGTCGACCTTCAGCTTTTGCAGGTCGATTTCGACCTTGCCGGCCGACTGGGCGGCGTCGACATGGAACAGCACGCCGCGCGAACGGGTCAGTTCACCGATGGCGGCAATGTCGTTGATCGAGCCGACTTCGTTGTTCACATGCATCAGCGAGACCAGGATGGTGTCGTCGCGCAGCACCGCCTCTACCATGGCCGGGGTGACGATACCGTCTTCGCCCGGTTCCAGGTAGGTGACCTCAAAACCTTCACGCTCCAGCTGGCGAGCGGTATCCAGGACCGCCTTGTGCTCGATCTTGGAGGTAATGATGTGCTTGCCCTTGGTCTGATAGAAGTGCGCGACACCTTTGAGTGCGAGGTTGTCGGACTCGGTGGCACCGCTGGTCCAGACGATTTCACGCGGATCGGCGTTGATCAGCTCGGCAACCTGGCGGCGACCGTTTTCCACCGCTTCCTCGGCTTTCCAGCCAAAGACGTGGGAGCGCGAGGCCGGGTTACCGAAGTTTCCGTCGACCAGCAAGCAATCGGCCATCTTCTGGGCCACGCGTGGGTCGACCGGAGTGGTCGCAGAGTAATCGAGGTAGATCGGCAACTTCATTTGTCTCTCCTATCAGGCGGTGGCGTCGCTCGTCGTCCCAGGGGGTCAATCGACGGCAGACGTCTCAATCTTGTCCAGCTGGGCGGTTCGTCCTGCGACACGCCGCAGGTCCTGGCGCTGGGCGACTTCCTGCACATCACGGCGCTTGACGAGGTCGGCCAGGCTTATACCGCTGAGGAATTCATGGATCTGCTGGCTGAGGTCGCACCACAGGTGGTGGGTCAGGCAGGTATCACCGGCATGGCAGTCCCCGAGGCCCTGGCAACGGGTGGCATCGACCGATTCGTTGACCGCATCGATGACCTGGGCCACCTGGATGGTTTCCATGCCCCGCGACAGCTGGTAGCCACCGCCCGGACCGCGCACGCTGGAAACCAGGCTGCTGCGGCGCAGCTTGGCGAACAGCTGCTCCAGATAAGAGAGGGAAATGCCCTGGCGCTCGGAAATATCGGCCAAAGACACCGGCCCATGCTTCGCGTGCAACGCCAGATCGAGCATGGCGGTCACAGCGTATCGGCCTTTGGTAGTCAGTCGCATGGCTATTGGGTACCACGGGAGTTTCGGGATGTGTGCGAGTATGCGATTCCCGAGCATTTAAGTCAACTATTAGACCTACTGCTTTAGTCGGGTTTGCATCAGGGAGGCGGGCGCGATTGTAGCAGACGAGGGGCGTGAGCACACGCCCGCATGTCAACATGATTTCAGCACGGCGCGATCAATGCGACTGAGTGTCGCGCTGGGCCACCTGAGCAACCTCGGTGAAGTCGTCCTCCGGCAAGGCCGGCAGTTCTTTGGCACAATAGTCACTGCCCATCTTGGTCAGCGCGCCACACATACCCTCCAACCGTTCGTCGACGGCCTGCAGATGATCGAGCATCTGGCCGATGGCCCGCGCCACCGGGTCGGGCATGTCGCCGCTGACACCGTAGGCGTCAAAGCCGATCTTCTCGGCCATTGCCTTACGCTTGGCTTCGACTTCAGTGTCCTCGCTCTTGACGATGATCCGCCCTGGAATGCCTACCGCCGTAGCCCCAGCCGGCACTGCCTTTGTGACCACCGCATTGGAACCGATCTTGGCCCCGGCGCCGACGGTGAAAGGCCCCAGGACCTTGGCACCCGCCCCTACCACCACGCCGTTCTCCAAGGTGGGGTGGCGTTTGCCTTTGTTCCAGCTGGTGCCACCGAGCGTCACGCCCTGGTACAGGGTGACGTCATCGCCGATCTCGGCGGTTTCGCCAATGACGATGCCCATACCGTGGTCGATGAAAAAGCGCCGGCCAATGGTGGCGCCCGGGTGGATTTCGATACCGGTCAGCCAGCGGCCGAAATTCGACACCAGCCGGGCCAGCCATTTGAAATCACGCCTCCACAGGGCATTGCCCAGGCGGTGCAGCCAGATGGCATGCATGCCGGGGTAGCAGGTGAGCACCTCGAAGGCATTGCGCGCAGCCGGGTCACGGTGGAATACGCTTTGAATATCTTCACGCAGGCGTTCGAACATCTGTCAGTCCTTCCGTTTATGCGGCTCGCCCCGGACCACTTTCTGGGTCTCGGTGAGGATGCCGCGCAAAATGCTCATTTCCGAACGCTCGACCGCCACCCGCCCATACAGCCGGCGCAGGCGCGGCATCAGGTGCTTGGGCTTTTCGGGGTCGAGGAAGCCAATGCCCACCAGGGTTTTCTCCAGGTGGTCGTAGAACAGCTCCATTTCATCCATGGTCGCCAGCTCAGCGGCATCAATCTTCTCGACTTTGCCCGGCACCTCGCCGGCAGCCAGCCAGGCCATGCGCACCTCGTAGGAGAGCACCTGCACGGCAGCAGCCAGGTTCAGCGAGCTGAAGTCGGGATTGGAGGGAATGTGCACATGGAAGTGACATCGCTGCAGTTCTTCGTTGGTCAGGCCGGCGTGTTCGCGCCCGAACACCAGGGCGATTTCCTCGCCGCCATTGGCATGTTCCACCGCCTTGGCACCGCACTCACGCGGGCCGATCAACGGCCAGGGAATGCTGCGCTCGCGGGCGCTGGTGCCCATCACCAGGTTGCAGCCGACCAGCGCCTGTTCGAGGCTGTCGACCACCTGGGCGCTATCCAGCAAGTCGTCGGCGCCCGAGGCACGGGCACTGGCATCCAAGGCGGGGAATTCTTTCGGCTGCACCAGCACCAGACGCGACAAGCCCATGTTTTTCATGGCACGCGCAGCGCCGCCGATGTTGCCGGGGTGGCTGGTATTGACCAGAACAACACGAATATTTTGCAGCAAGGTGTTGTGCTCACAGATGCAGGAATCAGGGCCTTCGATCTTACAGAACCGACAGACGTAACGCCATGAAAGCAAATGTGACACTTCTGCCGCCAAAGTTTTCTGCTAGAATGATCGGCTTTCTTCTTTAACATCTCCAGGTGACCCGCCCATGCAGCCTATGCTGAATATCGCCCTGCGCGCCGCTCGCAGCGCCAGTGAACTGATTTTCCGCTCCATCGAACGCCTGGATAGCATCAAGGTCGATGAGAAAGAGGCCAAGGACTACGTTTCCGAAGTCGATCGCGCCGCCGAGCAAAGCATCGTCAACGCCCTGCGCAAGGCCTACCCGAACCACTCCATCCAGGGCGAGGAAACCGGTCTGCACGCGGGTAGCGGCGAAGAAGGCAAGGATTACCTGTGGATCATCGATCCGCTGGACGGCACCACCAACTTCCTGCGCGGCATCCCGCACTTCGCCGTCAGCATCGCCTGCAAGTACCGCGGTCGCCTTGAGCACGCCGTGATCGTCGACCCGGTTCGCCAGGAAGAATTCACCGCCAGCCGGGGCCGTGGCGCCCAACTCAACGGCCGCCGCCTGCGCGTCAGCTCGCGTACAAGCCTGGAAGGCGCCCTGCTGGGCACCGGCTTCCCGTTCCGTGATGGCCAGATGGCGGACATGGACAACTACCTGGGCATGTTCCGCGCCTTGACCGGCCAGACCGCCGGCATCCGCCGCGCCGGCTCCGCCAGCCTGGACCTGGCCTACGTGGCCGCTGGCCGCTTCGACGCCTTCTGGGAGTCGGGCCTGTCCGAATGGGACATGGCAGCTGGCGTGCTGCTGATCCAGGAAGCCGGTGGCCTGGTAAGCGACTTCAACGGCGGCCACGACTTCCTCGACAAAGGCCACATCGTTGCAGGCAACATCAAGTGCTTCAAGGCGGTACTGACTGCCATCCAGCCACACCTGCCAGAAAGCATGAAGCGCTAAGCGCAGATTGCCGGCAAACAAAAAGCACCTCTCGAGGTGCTTTTTTTGTGCTTGGTGGTTTTGCGTGGCCTGTGCCGGCCTCTTC
>NZ_JBICII010000062.1:0-35739 GCF_043101865.1 Pseudomonas sp. zjy_15 | reverse complement strand
GGCGCTGCAGGGGTTATGGCAGACACATCTCACCGCCCAAACCACCTCAAGACATCCCCCCTACAACAGCAACAGCAACAGCAACAACCAAACCCCAAAAACAAAACGGGGAGGCCTGACGGCCTCCCCGCTTCATCTACTTCCCTTACAGGCTAGGGAATGCAAACTGCGACGCTTCATGGCTGGCCCGCTGCGGCCAACGCTGGGTAATTGCCTTGCGGCGGGTATAGAAGCGCACACCATCCGGGCCATAGGCATGCAGGTCACCAAACAGCGAACGCTTCCAGCCACCAAAGCTGTGGTAGGCCACCGGCACTGGCAGCGGTACGTTGACACCCACCATACCCACTTCGATCTCGTCGCAGAACAGACGGGCCGCTTCACCGTCACGGGTAAAGATGCAGGTACCGTTGCCATACTCGTGATCGTTGATCAGCTGCATGGCCTGCTCCAGGCTATTCACCCGGACCACGCACAGCACCGGACCAAAGATCTCTTCTTTATAGATGCGCATCTCCGGGGTCACCTTGTCGAACAGTGTGCCACCCACGAAGTAGCCATCTTCATTACCCGCCACACGGAAGCCACGTCCATCCACCACCAGCTTGGCGCCAGCAGCAACACCGTCATCGATGTAACCCACGACCTTGTCACGCGCTGCCGCAGTCACCAGCGGGCCCATGTCCAAGCCACACGAGGTGCCGGCACCAATCTTCAGCGCCTTGATCTGTGGCTCCAGCTTGGCAATCAGGGCATCGGCCACTTGGTCGCCCACGCACACGGCTACCGAAATGGCCATGCAACGCTCGCCACACGAACCGTAAGCCGCGCCCATCAGGGCACTGACTGCGTTGTCCAGGTCGGCATCCGGCATCAGCACCGCGTGGTTCTTCGCGCCCCCCAGGGCTTGTACACGCTTGCCACGCTTGGTGCCTTCGGCATAGATGTACTCGGCGATCGGGGTCGAACCCACGAAGCTCAGTGCTTTCACTTCCGGTGCTTCGATCAGCGCATCCACCGCTTCCTTGTCACCGTGCACCACGTTGAGGATGCCCTTCGGCAGCCCGGCTTCCAGCAGCAACTGGGCAATGTACAAGGTCGAGCTCGGGTCACGCTCGGAAGGCTTGAGGATGAATGCGTTGCCGCAGGCGATGGCCAGCGGGTACATCCACAGCGGCACCATGGCGGGGAAGTTGAACGGGGTAATACCGGCAACCACGCCCAGCGGCTGGAAATCGGACCAGGCGTCGATGTTCGGACCGACGTTGCGGCTGTACTCCCCCTTCAGCACTTCTGGGGCTGCACACGCGAACTCGACGTTCTCGATACCACGCTTCAGTTCGCCGGCGGCGTCCTCCAAGGTCTTGCCGTGCTCTTCGCTGATCATCTGCGAAATCTTGGCTTCGTTCTGCTCCAGCAGTTGCTTGAAGCGGAACATCACCTGGGCGCGCTTGGCCGGAGGGGTGTTGCGCCAGGCCGGGAAGGCGGCCTTGGCCGAGTCGATCGCTTCCTGAACAGTTGCGCGGCTGGCCAGTTCGACCTTGCGAACGGCCAGGCCAGTGGACGGGTTGAAGACATCGGCGGTGCGCTCACCCTTGGTAACCAGTTCGCCGTGAATCAGGTGCTGAACAATGCTCATGCAAAACTCCAGATAAACAAAGGAGAGCCAGGCACGCGCTGCGTGCGTGCGCCTGGCATCAAAATCGGAAAGATCAGTCGATCAGGTTCAGGGTTTCGCCTACCGCATCGAACAGGCGGTCCAGTTCCTGCGGCTTGGTATTGAAGGTTGGGCCGAACTGCAGGGTGTCGCCACCAAATCGTACATAGAAGCCCGCTTTCCACAGCTTCATGGCCGCTTCGTATGGGCGAACGATGGCATCACCGTCACGGGCGGCGATCTGGATGGCGCCGGCCAGGCCGTAGTTGCGGATATCGACGATATTCTTGGTGCCCTTCACGCCGTGCAGCAGCTTCTCGAAATGCGGCGCCAGTTCAGCAGCGGACTGCACCAAATTTTCCTTCTGCAGCAGGTCCAGCGCGGCGATACCGGCGGCACAGGCTACCGGGTGCGCCGAGTAGGTGTAGCCGTGTGGGAATTCCACCGCGTATTCCGGGGTCGGCTGGTTCATGAACGTCTGGTAGATCTCGCTGCTGGCAATCACTGCGCCCATCGGGATGGCGCCGTTGGTCACCTGCTTGGCGATGCACATCAGGTCTGGGGTAACGCCGAAGGCTTCCGAGCCGGTCATCGCACCCATGCGGCCGAAGCCAGTGATCACTTCGTCGAAGATCAGCAGAATGTTGTGCTGGGTGCAGATTTCACGCAGACGCTTCAGGTAGCCCTTCGGCGGCGGCAGCACACCGGCCGAACCGGCCAGCGGCTCGACGATGACTGCTGCGATGTTGGAGGCATCGTGCAGCTCGATCAGCTTGAGCATTTCGTCAGCCAGAGCGATACCGCCCTCTTCCGGCATGCCCTTGGAGAAAGCGTTCACCGGCAACACGGTGTGGGGCAGGTGGTCGACGTCCAGCAACTGACCAAACATCTTGCGGTTACCGTTGACGCCACCCAGGCTGGTACCCGCGATGTTCACGCCATGGTAACCACGGGCACGGCCGATGATCTTGGTCTTGGTTGCCTGGCCTTTCAGGCGCCAGTAAGCACGCACCATCTTCAGTGCGGTATCGGCGCACTCGGAACCGGAGTTGGTATAGAAGACGTGATTCAGATTGCCCGGAACCAGCTCGGCGATCTTTTCCGCCAGCTGGAACGACAGCGGGTGGCCGAACTGGAAAGCTGGCGAGTAGTCCAGCGTACTCAGTTGGCGGGTCACCGCGTCAGCGATTTCCTTGCGAGTGTGCCCTGCGCCGCAGGTCCACAGGCCGGACAGGGCGTCGAAGATCTTGCGCCCGTGGTCATCGACCAGGTAGTTGCCTTCGGCCGCCACGATCAGGCGTGGGTCGCGCTGGAAGTTGCGGTTGGCGGTGTAGGGCATCCAGTGGGCGTCCAGCTTGAGCTGGCTGGCGATACCGGCAGGGGCGGTTTCGGGCATGTTCATCGGCGGTTCCTCGGAAGACGATTAGGCAACGATGTATCTTGTTGCAGCTAAATTGGCACGGCGATAGAGTCTGAAAAAGCCTACATTTCTAACCTTCAGACAGGCCGAGACTAAACTAATGAGCCGACGCCCCGATCCACTCGCCCAAGTCAGCGATTTCGACATCCGCCTGCTGAAGATCTACCGCAGCGTTGTCGAGTGCGGTGGCTTCTCGGCTGCCGAAAACGTACTGGGCATAGGTCGCTCGGCCATCAGCCAGCAGATGAACGACCTCGAGCAACGCCTCGGCCTACGCCTGTGTCAGCGCGGCCGCGCCGGTTTCTCGCTGACGGAGGAAGGCCGCGAGGTCTACCATTCAGCCCTGCAACTGCTCAGTGCACTGGAAAGCTTCCGCACCGAGGTCAACGGCCTGCACCAGCATTTACGCGGCGAGCTGAACATCGGCCTGACCGACAACCTGGTGACCTTGCCGCACATGCGTATCACCCACGCCTTGGCGGAACTCAAGGATCGGGGCCCTGACGTGCGCATCCAGATCCGTATGATCGCCCCCAGCCAGGTCGAGCACGGCGTGCTCGACGGCAGCCTGCACGTTGGCGTCGTACCACAGACCAGCCCGCTATCGGGGCTTGAGTACCAACCGTTGTACAGCGAACGCTCGCTGCTGTACTGCGCAGTCGGCCACCCGTTGTTCTACGCCGACGACCAGCAGATAGACGACGAACGCCTCAATAGCCAGGAAGCCATCACCCCCACCTTCCGTCTGCCCGCCGAAATCCAGGCGCATTACCAGGCACTGAATTGCACAGCCAGTGCTTCTGACCGCGAGGGCATGGCGTTTCTCATCCTCACCGGGCGCTATATCGGCTACCTGCCCGACCACTACGCCACGTTCTGGGTCCAACAAGGCCGTTTGCGTGCGCTAAAGCCCAGGGAGCGTTTTTATGACCTGAGCCTGAGCTGGGTCACCCGCAAAGGCCGGCGCCCCAACCTGGTGCTGGAAAGCTTCCTCGAAAGCCTGGCTGCGACACGTTGATGCCAGTCTGTGCCGTAAACGCTTGTCACTTCGGCACAGGCAGGTAATCTTGTGCCACAGCCGCAGCCACTGCCCCGTACGGAATCGTCCATGACCCTAGAAGTCCCTGCGCATCGCCTCTCCGCCTCGGGCAAGCCCGCGGGCCGTATCCGCCAGAAGAACGAACAGGCCATTATCCAGGCCGCCGAAGATGAATTCGCCCGCCATGGTTTCAAGGGCACCAGCATGAACACCATCGCCCTCAAGGCGGGGTTGCCCAAGGCTAACCTGCACTACTACTTCACCAACAAGCTGGGCCTGTACATCGCCGTGCTCAGCAACATCATCGAGTTGTGGGACAGCACCTTCAACGCCTTAAGCGTCGATGACGACCCCGGTGAAGCCCTGAGCCAGTACATCCGCACCAAGATGGAGTTCTCCCGGCGCAACCCGCAAGCTTCGCGCATTTTCGCCATGGAAGTGATCAGCGGTGGCACCTGCCTGACCGAATACTTCAGCGCCGATTACCGCGAATGGTTCCGCGGCCGTGCTGCGGTATTCCAGGCCTGGATCGAAGCAGGCAAGATGGACCCGGTCGACCCCGTGCACCTGATCTTCCTGCTCTGGGGCAGCACCCAGCACTACGCCGACTTTGCCACCCAGATTTGCCAGGTGACTGGCCGCAGCCGCCTGACCAAACAGGACATGGAAGACGCGAGCAACAACCTTATCCACATCATTCTGAAGGGCTGCGGCATCAAGCCGGCTGCCTGACCGTCCTTTATGCCTTCTACCCTGCTCGACCTCTGCGAATACCGCGAGGAAATCCGCAAAAGCCGCTTCATCACCCTCGCCGGGCCGATCAGCAGTGCCGCCGACGCGATGAATTTCATCGAACGTCACAGCGACTTGGCCGCAACCCACAACTGCTGGGCCTGGAAACTCGGCGCGCAATACCGCAGCAGCGACGATGGCGAACCCGGTGGCACCGCTGGGCGGCCGATCCTGGCGGCCATCGAAGCGCAGGACTGCGACCAGGTGGTGGTGCTGGTGATCCGCTGGTACGGCGGCATCCAATTGGGCACCGGCGGCCTGGCCAGGGCCTATGGCGGCGGCGCCAACAAGTGCCTGCAACAGGCGCCCAAGCGCCTGCTGGTGCAACGCAGCAATTTCAGTTGCAGCTGCAGTTTCAGCGAGCTGGCGTTGGTGAAGCTGCGCCTGGCCGAGGTTGACGGCCTGGTCCTGGATGAACAGTTCACCGCCAATGGTGTTGACCTGCTGATTGCCCTCGGTGACGCCCACCTGGCGCCATTGCAACAGCAACTGGCGGATTTGAGCCGCGGACGTATTTTGCTCGAAGCACGCTGAACATTGCCCACAGCAACTGTGGGCCTGCCTGTGGATAAGCTTGGGGCAAGCTCTTGCAGGCTAGTGATTTCAAGGCCCTCAGAGCCTTGATCATATTTTGATCACTATTTGATGACAGTCGTAAACTGCTGAATGTGCGCGACTTATCCCCAGCGAACCGCCCACCCAAACCGCACCCCACTCGCTCACCTTGCACACAATAACTGTGGACCAGCTTGTGGATAACCCGTGTGCCAACCGGCGAAGCGCCCGGCCCCGCAAGGCCCAGACGAAACTGACCATTTTTTGACCAACAGCAAACCAGGCACGCATATCCGCCGTGACGTATGCTCAGTTCCTTTCTCCTACACCGATAAAGGAATGTTCCTATGGCTAATTCAAGAACTGCCCTCATCATCGGCGCCTCGCGCGGGCTTGGCCTGGGCCTGGTACAACGCCTGCACGAAGACGGCTGGAAAATCACTGCCACCGTCCGTAACCCGCAGCAGCCCGGCGCCCTGGCGAACGTGCCCGGCGTGCACATCGAGCAGCTGGAAATGAACGACACCGTCCAGCTCGATGGCCTGAAGCAACGCCTGCAAGGCCAGGTATTCGACCTGATATTCGTCAACGCCGGGGTCATGGGCCCCTTGCCGCAAGATCTGGAGGCGGTAAGCAACAGCGACATTGGCGATCTGTTCATGACCAACGCCGTGGCGCCGATACGCGTGGCTCGCCGCCTGGTGGATCAAATACGCGAAGGCAGTGGTGTGCTGGCCTTCATGAGCTCGATCCTGGGAAGCATCACCATCCCCGACGGTGGCGAAATCTGCCTGTACAAGGCCAGCAAGGCGGCACTGAACTCGATGATCAACAGCTTCTTCGTTGAGCAGCAGCGCCCGGACCTGTGCGTGCTGGCCATGCACCCGGGCTGGGTGAAAACCGACATGGGTGGCGAAAACGCCGATATCGATGTGCTCACCAGCACCCGCGGCATGATCGAACAGATCAAGGCCCAAAGCGGCAAGGGCGGCCTGCGCTTCATCAACTACAAGGGCGAACCCTTGGTCTGGTGATTCACCAGGTCGCAGCCCGGCTGGGCGCATTGCCCGGCCGGCCCCTGTAGAATGGCCGCAACTGTACCTGATTGAGATGAACCACTATGTATGACTGGTTGAACGCCCTGCCCAAGGCCGAACTGCACCTGCACCTGGAAGGCTCGCTGGAGCCCGAGTTGCTGTTCGCCCTGG
The DNA here is from genome assembly GCF_043101865.1 of Pseudomonas sp. zjy_15. Lineage (NCBI taxonomy): Bacteria > Pseudomonadati > Pseudomonadota > Gammaproteobacteria > Pseudomonadales > Pseudomonadaceae > Pseudomonas > Pseudomonas sp. zjy_15. Next base: position 29,068 of record NZ_JBICII010000062.1, on the reverse strand, counting down.
CTGAGCGCAACAAGATCGCCTTGCCCTGGGCCGATGTGGAGACCTTGCGCGGTGCCTATGCCTTCAACAACCTGCAGGAGTTCCTCGACCTGTATTACCAGGGCGCCGACGTGCTGCGCACCGAGCAGGACTTCTACGACCTGACCTGGGCCTACCTGCAGCGCTGCAAGGCCCAGAACGTGATCCACACCGAACCCTTCTTCGACCCGCAGACCCATACCGACCGTGGCATTGCTTTCGAAGTGGTGCTCAACGGCATCAGCCAGGCGCTCAAGGATGGCCGCGAACAGCTGGGCATCAGCAGCGGCCTGATCCTCAGCTTCCTGCGCCACCTCAGCGAGGATGAAGCGCACCAGACCCTCGATCAGGCCTTGCCGTTCCGCGATGCGTTCATTGCCGTAGGCCTGGACAGCTCGGAGATGGGCCACCCACCCAGCAAGTTCCAGCGTGTGTTCGATCGCGCCCGTAGCGAAGGCTTCATCGCCGTTGCCCATGCTGGCGAAGAAGGCCCGCCTGAGTACATCTGGGAAGCCCTCGACCTGCTGAAGATCAAACGTATCGACCATGGCGTGCGCGCCATCGAGGACGAGCGCCTGATGCAGCGCATTATCGACGAGCAGATCCCGCTCACGGTGTGCCCGCTGTCCAACACCAAGCTCTGCGTGTTCGACCACATGAGCCAGCACAACATCCTCGACATGCTCGAGCGTGGCGTGAAAGTCACGGTCAACTCGGACGACCCGGCCTACTTCGGTGGCTACGTCACGGAGAACTTCCACGCTCTGCATACCCACTTGGGCATGACCGAAGACCAGGCGCGTCGCCTGGCGCAGAACAGCCTGGACGCACGGCTGGTTTGAGTAGCATGACGACGTTGCGCTCAACCGACCTGCAACGTCGCCACGCGGGCTATGCGATTGATCTGCTGGATACCCAGCGCCGAGATATGCAATGCCCGCGAGTCCTCCAACTCACGCATCCAGCCAGATTGCAGGAACAACCTGAACAAGGCCTGGCCCAGTACGCCCCCCAGATGCGGGCCCTGGTCATTCCATTCGGTGCAGCGGCAGATCACGCAACCTCGTTGCTGGTGTGGCGCCAGGGCATCGATGTACACCCCGACCAAGGCCAACTGCGCCCGCCCCTCGTCACTGACCCTCAAGTGCCGTCCGCTGCCTTCCAACCAGCCAGCCACCACCATGCGATGGTACAGCTCACTGGCCAACTCCCCACCCAGGTGATCGCCACAACGGCGCGCCCGGCGCATCGACAGGGGCAGCGACGATACCGGCGCTTCGGCACGCTCTCCCCTGGCGCTTTCCAGTTGTACGCTGGCCAAGGCCTCTACCGCTGCTCCGACCTGCGGGGTAGCCAGGCAGAAGTAACGTTTGCGGCCCCTGGCTTCATGCCTGAGCAAACCGGCCGACGACAGCAGCGAAAGGTGTGCGCAGGCTGACGATGAAGTCAGGCCAGTCATTATCGCGAGCTCATTGGCCAATCGTGGTGTGCCATCGATCAATGCCCACAGCATGGCACTGCGCTTGGGGTCGGCCATCAGGCTGGCGATCTGGCTGATACTGCTGGCTGCGTTCATGTCCTTGTAACTCCCTGCAATTTCACGGTGGGGATGCGATGGCCAACCCTGCCAGGGAAGCGCCTCTCGCTGGCACTGGCCTGGTTCGCCAGTATAAGCCGCAGAAAACGCCGTTCAGACGCCCACCTGCCGCAGCACCCAGGATGAAAAACCACTGGGTATGTCTACCCATGGCAAGCAGCGAAGCGGCTGCGAGATACTCCCCGGCACCACGTCAACCAAGGCACCGGTACGCCCACACAGGCGCGCTGAAACATCTTGATGAAAACAAACTTGCAGTCATTTCAGATACGGCCCACAGCAACCTTCCGCAAATAGCGCGAAACAAAGCGAAGGTTCTGTGGGTTTGCAGGCATTGCGCCCAAAGCAGGAAACACCGCCAGGAAAATGCACGCACCTACCGTCAGTCAGGACGCTGAAGCAGTGTCATGGCAGGCTCGCAGGCCAGCGCTACACTTGAGCCGCTGCCCTTTCTGGAGGTATGCCGCGATGAAAATTATCGTAAGTGCGTCGAGCCGAAACCCCGCCTGTCCTTGGCAAGTCCAGCTCGATCAGCACGTGGTCAGTTTCCGCAGCGAGGCTGAGGCACGTGCCTTCGTCGCCACGCTGGAAAACCGTCTGCAGGCACCTCATCCCCTCATGCGGGAGCCTTGGCCTGCAGACGTCGGGTCAACAGCGCGACACTGACCGCCAGCGCCCCGCACAGGCTGATCACGATTGCCATTGGCACCGCACTGCCGTCATGCAGCAGGCCGACCAGTGCGGCAGCACCCGCAGCGACGCTGAACTGCACACAGCCCATCAGTGCCGAGGCGCTACCGGCACGCGCGCCCTGTCCGCTCATGGCGCAGGCCGAAGCATTGGGAATGATGCAACCCAGGCTGGCGATACAGATGAACAGCGGCACCAGCAGCGGCCACAACTGCGCTGGGCGCAAGGCCGCCACGCCCAGCAGCACCAGGCCCGCAACCAGATACAGCCACACCGCGCGGCCCAGCAGGAACGCCGGTCCGCGTTTGGCCAGCAAGCGGGCGTTCACCTGCGCCACCAGAATAAAACCTGCGGCATTGGTACCGAACAGCCAGCCGTAGTGCTCTGCGGGTACGCCATACAGCTTGATGAACACGAAAGGCGAACCGGCGATATAGGCAAACATGCCGGCAATGGCGATACCGCCGGTCAGGGCATGGCCGAGGAAAACCCGGTCAGCCAGCAGCCGCAGGTACTGGCGCAACGCACCAGACAGCGGCTGGCGCGGTATATGCTCAGGCAGGCTTTCTGGCAGGCCCAGGCTTACCGCCAACAGGCAGCCGGCACTGAACAGGCTCAGAGCGAGGAAGATCGACTGCCAGCCGGCCAGGTTCACCAGCACCCCACCCAGCATCGGTGCCAGGATCGGCGCCAGGCCCATGACCAGCATCAGTTGCGAAAACACTTTGGCTGAAGCTACCGGGTCGCACTTGTCGCTGACGATAGCCCGCGAAAGCACCATGCCGGCACACCCACCCAATGCCTGGATAAAACGTGCCAGCACCAAGGTGTCGAGGTTGGGGGCATAGGCACAGGCCAGTGAAGCCAAGGTAAACAGGGTCACGCCGAAGATCAGCGGCTTGCGTCGACCAAAGCGATCGGCAACTGGGCCATAGGCCAATTGCCCGATAGACAGGCCCAGGAAGTAAGCGGCCAAAGTGGCCTGGATGTGTTTTTCATCGGTGGCGAACGCTTGCGCCATGGCCGGGAAGGCTGGCAGGTAGAAGTCGATCGCCAAGGGCCCGAACGCACTGAGTGCGCCCAGGATGAGCACCATTCGCAGGTTCATCAGGAATCCATAGCAGGCTAAGCAAGTGACTGATTCTACCTGCTGTGGACCCTATCGATGTGAAAACATTTGCAACACTGTTACCCCCCAGTGGGAGCAATCAGGTCTTCAGGCGAGTTCGGCCTGGTACCCCTCATCCCGAATCGCGGTGAGGATCTGCTCCTGCGCCAACTCGCTCTGCACACGCACCTGTTTGCCTGCCAGATCAACTTCCACCCTGGCTGCCGCATCCTGCTCCTGCACCGCGCGGGTCACGGCTTTCACGCAATGGCCGCAGGTCATGCCTTGTACATTGAACACTTGCATGAGGGTTACCTCCTTCAGGTTTTTCACTAGTCTCAAGCTTGCCATCAGGGCAAGGTCAAGCCTTGCCTGCAACACCCGGGGTGGAAATCCGCGTCCGCGTCGGCCAAGCTGCGCCTTTGACGATCAGGCAAGCAGGAGATTTTTCATGTTCAGGGCAGCATTGGGCGTCGTCGGGCTATTGGGCGCGCTGGCTGTGGTGCCACCGGCCTTCGCCGAGGGCAACTCGGCCTACAGCGTACTGATCATTTCCCGGGAGCGCCTGGAAGTGGCCACCAGCTGCGAAATCGGCGTGTACCTCAACGACCAGCTTTCCGGGCGCGTTTTCCAGGAGCAGTCTACCTCGTTCAACTTGCCGCCTGGCCCGGTGGATGTACGCCTGCGCCTGCTACCTGGGCAAATGCCGGGTTGCGCCGCTGGTATAGAGGACCAGCGCAGCACGCGTTTGAATCTGCAGGCGGGCCAGATCAACAAATACCGCATCGTCATGGGGCAATATGGGCTGGAGTTGAAACGAGCCGACCTGGGCTATTGACCTTGCCTGCGTGGCAAGGTTGATGCTGGAGGCCTGTCCAAGGAGGAGAGCCATGCCCGCATCCACCACATACGACCTGCCGATCTCCGGCATGACCTGCGCCAGCTGTGCTGGCCGGGTCGAGCGCGCCCTGCGCAAGGTCACCGGCGCTGAACAGGTCAGCGTAAACCTCACCACTGAGAAAGCCCGGGTTCTGGCCGCGCCTGACAGCCTGCCGGCTTTGGTCAAAGCCGTGCGGGAGGCCGGTTACGGGGTGCCCACCCGCACCCTCGAGCTGCAGATTGGCGGCATGACCTGCGCCAGTTGTGTCGGCCGTGTGGAGCGCGCCCTGGGCAAATTGCCGGGGGTCGAGCAGGTCAGCGTCAACTTGGCCAGCGAACGCGCGCACCTCGAAGTGCTTGCGGCCCTGGATGACAACCTGCTGATCGACGCTGTGCAAAAGGCAGGCTACAGCGCCAGCCTGCCACAATCGACCAAGGACGACCAAAGCACTGTCCAGCGACGCCTGCGCAACGAGCGCCTGGCAGTCGGCGCAGCCTTGCTGTTGGCCCTGCCGCTGGTATTACCCATGCTGGTGCAACCGTTCGGCTTGCACTGGATGCTACCCGCCTGGACGCAGTTCCTGCTGGCCACACCCGTGCAGTTCATTCTCGGTGCCCGCTTCTACATTGCGGCCTGGAAGGCCGTGCGCGCCGGTGCTGGCAACATGGACCTGCTGGTGGCCCTGGGCACCAGCGCTGGCTATGGCCTGAGCCTGTACCAATGGGCACAGGCTCCCGCCGGCATGGCCCCGCACCTGTACTTCGAAGCCTCGGCCGTGGTGATTGCCCTGGTATTGCTGGGCAAGTACCTGGAAAGCCGCGCCAAACGCCAGACCGCCAGTGCCATCCGCGCCCTCGAAGCCCTGCGCCCGGAACGCGCCGTGCGCGTGGTCGACGGCCAGGAGGAGGATGTGGCGATCGCCCAGTTGCGCTTGGGCGACCTGGTACTGGTCAAGCCCGGCGAGCGCTTCCCGGTCGACGGCGTGGTCGAAGACGGCAGCAGCCACGCCGATGAGGCCCTGATCAGCGGCGAGAGCCTGCCAGTGCCCAAGCAACCCGGCGACAGCGTCACCGGTGGCGCCATCAATGGCGAAGGCCGGCTGCTGGTGCTTACCCAGGCACTGGGCACCGAGACCGTGCTGGCGCGCATCATCCGCCTGGTGGAAGACGCCCAGGCTGCCAAAGCGCCGATCCAGAAGCTGGTCGACCGTGTCAGCCAGGTGTTCGTCCCGGCCGTGCTGGTACTGGCCCTGATCACCATGATCGGCTGGTGGTTGGCTGGGACACCGCTGGAAATCGCGCTGATCAACGCCGTCTCCGTGCTGGTCATCGCCTGCCCCTGCGCCCTCGGCCTGGCCACGCCCGCGGCGATCATGGCCGGCACCGGGGTCGCCGCCCGCCACGGCATCCTGATCAAGGATGCCGAAGCCCTGGAACGTGCCCATGCGGTCAACCGCGTAGTCTTCGACAAAACCGGCACCCTCACCTCCGGCAGCCCGCAGGTGGTTCACAGCCAGGCACTGGACGGCAACAGTGCCGACCTGTACCGCCTGGCCGGCGCCCTGCAGCGCGGGAGTGAACACCCACTGGCCAAGGCGGTGCTGGTCGCCTGTGCAGAGCAAGGGCTGGAAGTGCCAACCGTTGCCGACAGCCAGTCGCTGACCGGGCGCGGCATTGCCGGTCGCGTTGAAGGCCGTGAACTGGCACTGGGCAACCGTCGACTGCTTGACGAAAGCGGGCTGCAGCCCGGCGAGTTGGCCGAAAAGGCCCAGGCCTGGGAAGCCGAAGGGCGCACACTGTCGTGGCTGATAGAACGCGGCACGCAACCAAGTGTGGTAGGCCTGTTCGCCTTTGGTGACAGCCTCAAGCCGGGCGCCGCGCAGGCCATCGACACCCTGCACGCCCAACACATCAGCAGCCACCTGCTGACCGGTGACAACCGTGGCAGCGCCAGAGTGGTTGCCGAGGCCCTGGGCATCGACGATGTGCATGCCGAAGTGCTACCGGCCGACAAGGCCGCGACCGTGGCCGCGCTCAAGCAGGAGGGTGTGGTTGCCATGGTTGGCGATGGTATCAACGATGCACCTGCGCTGGCCGCAGCCGACATCGGCATTGCCATGGGTGGCGGTACCGACGTGGCCATGCAGGCCGCGGGCATCACCCTGATGCGTGGCGACCCGCGCCTGGTGCCCGCCGCACTGGAAATCAGCCGCAAGACCTACGCGAAGATCCGCCAGAACCTGTTCTGGGCATTCATCTACAACCTGATCGGCATCCCGCTGGCCGCGCTAGGTTACCTCAACCCGGTACTGGCAGGTGCCGCCATGGCCCTGTCCAGCGTAAGCGTCGTCAGCAACGCACTGTGGCTTAAAACGTGGAAACCCACCAGCAACACCCAGGAGGCGCCATGAACATTGGCCAGGCCGCCCGCCGCAGCGGGCTCAGCACCAAGATGATCCGTTACTACGAATCCATCGGCCTGCTCAAACCGGCCACACGCAGCGACAGCGGCTACCGCCTGTACCAGGCGGAAGATTTGCACAACCTGGCCTTCATCAAACGCTCCCGCGACCTGGGCTTTTCCCTCGAGGAGGTCGGCAAGTTGCTGGCCTTGTGGCAGGACCGCCAACGTGCCAGCGCCGATGTGAAGGCGCTGGCCATGCACCATATCGATGAACTGAACCGGCGCATCGAGGAGCTGGTGAGCCTGCGCGACACCCTCGGCGAGCTGGTTTCGCACTGCCAGGGTGACGACCGCCCGGACTGCCCGATCCTCAAAGACCTGGCCAATGGCGCTGCAGGCAGCTGTTGTCACTGAGCTGCCACGAGCGTTTGGTATGCCATAAATGTCCAAACACGACCGAATAGTCACCAACCACGACTTTATCCAATAAATACGGGCCTTTTGGCTTTATAAAACCCGGATGCTGCCGATGTAGTTGCTACCTGCCTCGTGTGTCGAAAATAACAATTCCGGGAGCGTCGATGAGCATCAAACAGAAATTGATCTGGGCATTCGCGGTCATCGCCGGCTTGCCCATCGTTCTGGTGGCCACCCTGGTGGTCATCAACCTGCGCGGCGAAGCCCGCGACGGATTCCTCGACAGCAGCAGCCGGGAAATCCGCCAGGTCAGCAACGCGATGAACATCTTCTTCCAGGGGATCAACCAGAACGTCGAGTACATGGCTTCCCAGCCAATGGTCGCCGCCACGGGTAGCGAGCTGAACAAGTACATGAGCGCAACCCCGTCCTACGAACTGGGCGAGCAGGCCAGCAAAATACTCGACTTCATGACCCGCCTGGCCAACTCACATCCCGCCTACGCCTACCTGTCCTATGGGGTGAATGACGGCGGCTACACCGGCTGGCCGGCCGGCCAGAAGTTTGTCAATTATGACCCACGCACGCGCCCCTGGTACCAACTCGCCATGGCCAACCCTGGCAAGACGTTACGTACCGGCGCCTACTACTGGGCCGCCGACGATGCAGTGCTGGTCAGCACCGTGCGCACCGTGGCCAATCAACTGGGCAACCCCGGCGGTGTGGTCAACATCGACGTGTCGCTCAAGGGCCTGACCGAGATCGTCAAGCAGATCAAACTGGGCGAAAGCGGCTACCTGATGCTGGTGGAAAGCAACGGCAACGTGATGGTCGACCCGCGCGACGCCACCCACAACTTCAAGCAGCTGGGAAGCTTTGGCGACGGTTATGCCAAGCTGGCCAAAGCCGGCAAAGGCCTGGTGGAGGTCGAACTCAATGGCGTGCACTACATGGCTAACGTCTACCCCGACCAGCAACTGGGCTGGACCTTCATCGGCCTGATCGAGCAAAGCGAAGTGATGCAGACCACCACCCGGCTCACCTGGCTGATCGGCGTCATCGCTGTGGTGTTGGCCGCGCTGTTCGCGTTGGTCGGTGCGGCCTTCGCCAAACTGATCGTGCGCCCGATCAACAGTGTCACCAATGGCCTGGAAGACATCGCCCAGGGTGAGGGAGACCTGACCCGCAACCTGGAAATCCGCGGCCGCGACGAAACCGCGCAACTGGCCAGCTGGTTCAACCAGTTCCTCGGGGCCATTCGCAGCCTGATCCAGCACATCGGCACTGCTGCCAGCAAGATCCTCAGCACGTCCAGCAGCTCGACCCGCGTCTCCAGCGACATGGCCGAGGCGGCCGGCCGCCAGCGTGAAGCCGTGGACATGGTTTCCACCGCATTCCACGAAATGGTCGCCACCGCCAATGAAGTGGCACGGTCCTGCAGCCAGGCAGCGCAGTCGGCCGACAGTGGCCAGCAGCAGGCCCGCGAAGGCCAGCAGCAGATCGATGCGGCGGTACACAGCGTTGATCGCCTGAGCCACGAAATCGAGCAATCGGCGCAGTCGATCCAGCAACTGGAGCGTGACAGCAACGCTATTCAGTCGATCCTCGGCACCATCCGTTCGATTGCCGAGCAGACCAACCTGTTGGCCCTGAACGCCGCCATCGAAGCGGCCCGTGCCGGTGAGCAGGGCCGCGGCTTTGCCGTGGTGGCGGACGAAGTGCGGGCGCTGGCCAAGCGCACTGCCGACTCCACCGCCGAAATCGACGGTCTGCTGGGCAACCTGGCCAGCCGTACCGCCGAAGTGGCCGAGCAGATGCACGCCAGCCTGGAAGTGTCGCAGCAGTCGGTGAGCCGCATTGGCCTGGCCCGCGACAGCTTCGGGCAGATCCGTGACTCGGTGGACGTGATCCGCGACATGAACACCCAGATCGCCACGGCGGCCGAAGAGCAGCATCAGGTGGCCGAGGATATCAACCGGCACATCAGCCAGATTCACGGGGATGCGCAGTTGGTGGCCGAGCTGGCCCAGGCGGCGCGCCAGGACTCCGAGAGCCTGGCCGGGCTGTCCAATGAGCTGGATACGCTGGTGCGCAGGTTCCGCACCTGATGAGGCATGGCCTGTGCCGGCCCTTTCGCGGGTGGTAACGCGGCCTCTGTAGGCGCGGGTTTACCCGCGAAGAGGCCGGCACAAGCAACCGTAAACTAAAGCTTCAACTCCCCCGGTGTCGCCCCAAACAGCTGCTTGAACGCCGCAATGTAGGCCGAAGTGGAGTCATACCCACACCCCAGTGCCGCCTCGGTCACATTCTCCCCCGCCTCCAGCAACGCCAGCGACGACAACAACCGCATGCGCTGCCGCCAATTACGAAAGCTCAACCCGGTCTCCCGCTGAAACAACCGCATCAGCGTCTTCTCCGAACACCCCAGCTGCCGCGCCCACTGCTGCAAGGTCTGCGACTGGTCTGGTGCAGCGATCAAGCCATTGCACAGCGCCAGCAAACCAGGGTGGCGAGGCAACGGCAGCGAAAAACCGACTTCCGGCAAAGTGCGCAACTGGTCGAGCAGCACCGCCACCAGACGCGCCTCGGCGCTGTCGTCCTCTGGGTAATCCGCCGGGAACAGGCAGAACTGCTTGATCAGCTCGCGCGCCAGCGGCGTCACTTCCAGCACCCGGCATTGTTCCGGCGCCCATGGGCAGGCATCGCGGCGTACATACAGGCTGCGCATCTCGGCTTGCATCGAGGTGACCACTTCATGCTCGGCATCGGCAGGGATCCACACCCCCCACTGCGGTGGGGCAAAGTAACTGCCGTCGCGTGTGTACACGCCGAGTACGCCGCTGATGGCGTAGGAAAACTGTACCCAGTCGTGCCGGTGGCGAGTGGTCCACGAACCGGCGCCAAGGCTTTCGGCACGGGCGTAGAGGGGTCTGGGCAGGTGTTCCAGCGCGGGGATAGCGCGGGGGTGTCCGATGATCGGCATGGTATTTTCTTTTAGTTCTGACCAGACAAGCCTAACAGCTGGATCATGATCGAGGCACTCGCCGCCTCTGCCGTTACCCTGGAGGTACTTCAGCGCTCGACGATAACGGTCACCCCCTGCCCGCCTGCCGCACAGATCGAAATCAGCCCGCGCCCCTTACCCGCCGTCGCCAGCAGCTTGGCCAGGCTGGCCAATATCCGCCCACCGGTTGCCGCAAACGGGTGCCCGGCCGCCAGCGAACTGCCCTTGACATTGAGTTTGCTACGGTCGATCGCGCCAAGCGGTGCCTCCAGGCCCAACCGCTCACGGCAGTAGTCGGCATCCTCCCAGGCCTTGAGCGTGCACAGCACCTGGGCAGCAAAGGCTTCGTGGATTTCGTAATAGTCAAAGTCCTGCAGCGTCAGGCCATTGCGTGCCAGCAAGCGCGGCACGGCATACACAGGCGCCATCAACAACCCTTCGCGCCCCGTGACAAAATCCACCGCAGCGGTTTCGCCATCGACCAGATAGGCAAGCACCTGCAACCCCTGCTGCTGCGCCCACGCCTCGCTGCCCAACAGCACCAGCGAAGCACCATCGGTCAACGGCGTGGAGTTACCCGCCGTCAACGTGCCCTGCCCGCTGCGGTCAAAGGCTGGTTTGAGTCTGGCCAACTGCTCAAGACTCAGGTCGGGGCGCAGGTTGTTGTCCCGTGTCAGCGAAAGAAACGGCGTCAACAGATCTTCCTGCCAACCCTCGGCATAGGCAGCGGCCAGCTTCTGGTGGCTAAGCAGGGCCAGTTCGTCCTGCTCGGCACGGCCAACGCGCCAGGTGTGGGCCATGCGCTCGCAATGCTCGCCCATCGACAACCCCGTGCGCGGCTCGCTATTGCGTGGTAGTTCGGGTTTCAGGTGACGAGGCCGCAGCTTGAGGAAGGGCTTTAACCGTTCGCCAAGGCTTTTGCCACGGTTGGCCTGCAGCAATATATGGCGCAAGCCTTCGTTGACGGCGATGGGCGCATCGGAGGTGCTATCGACACCGCCAGCAATACCGCAGTCGATCTGCCCCAGGGCAATCTTGTTGGCCACCAGCAGCGCAGCCTCCAGCCCGGTACCGCAGGCCTGCTGGATGTCATAGGCCGGGGTCTGCGCAGACAGGCGCGAACCCAACACGCACTCGCGGGTCAGGTTCATGTCGCGCGAGTGCTTGAGCACGGCACCGGCCACCACCTCGCCCAACCGCAGCCCGTGCAGGCGATAGCGTTCGATCAAGCCTTCAAGCGCGGCCGTGAGCATCGCCTGGTTGCTGGCCGTGGCGTAGGCGCCATTGGCGCGGGCGAAGGGGATCCGGTTGCCACCCAGGATCGCGACCCGGCGAGCTGAACGCATGCGCTTATTCCTCCTGAAACAATTTGATCGGTACAGCCTAGGTGTTTTTACCGCATTCGAACGACCCTGCCGCAAAGTTGGTCCACACTTTCAAGCTTGCCTTTCGGGAGACCCCTCATGAGCGATCGCTACCTCGGTTTTGCCAACTCCAATCTCGGCCGCCGCCTCGTGGATGCCCTTGGCCTGCCACGCCCGGCGCCACTGGAGCGCTGGCAGGCTGGCCGCCTGCGCCCGGTAGAAGGTGCCCTGGTACTGGGTGGCGGGCCACTGGCGAAGCAGGTCGAAGCCATCGCCCCGTGCCTTACTGACGAGGTTTACAGCTTCAGCGCCGACAACCTGCAGGCTGAAGCCTGGGTGGCCGGCCTGGGGCCGAAAATCAAGGCCGTGGTATTCGATGCCAGTCATTTGTCCGACAGCGATGCACTGAAGCAGTTGCGTGAATTTTTCCAGCCGCTGCTACGCAGTCTGGCCCCATGCGCCCATGTACTGGTTTTAGGCCTTGCACCGGAAGGCCTCGACAACCCACTGGCCAGCGTTGCACAGCGTGCCCTTGAGGGCTTCAGCCGCTCACTGGCCAAGGAACTGCGCAATGGCGCTACTGCCCAGCTGTTGTATGTCGCCCCCGGTGCCGAAGATCAGCTGGAAGGCGCCCTGCGCTTCTTCCTCTCGCCAAAGAGTGCCTTCATCTCTGGCCAGGTTCTGCGCCTGCAAGCCTGCACCAGCCAGGTGGAAGACTGGACCCGCCCACTCGGCGGTCGCCGTGCTCTGGTCACGGGGGCTGCGCGCGGCATCGGTGCCGCCATTGCGGAAACCTTGGCACGGGACGGCGCCGATGTACTGCTGCTGGATGTACCGCAGGCCAGCCAGGACCTCGACGCCCTCGCTGCACGCCTTGGCGGCAAGGCACTGCCATTGGATATATGCGCTAGCGATGCGGCAACGCAACTGCTCGCAGCCCTGCCCGACGGCATCGATATCGTGGTGCACAACGCCGGGATCACTCGTGACAAGACACTGGCCAACATGACGCCGGAATACTGGGACGCCGTGCTGGCCGTGAACCTCAAGGCACCGCAGGTGCTCACCCAGGCGCTGTATGACAACGGCGCGCTGGGGGAAAACGCGCGCATCACCCTGCTGGCCTCGGTCAGCGGCATTGCCGGCAACCGCGGGCAGGCCAACTATGCCGCGAGCAAAGCCGGGCTGATCGGCCTGGCCCAGGCCTGGGCGCCACGGCTCGCCGAGCGCGGTGGCAGCATCAACGCCATCGCCCCCGGTTTCATCGAAACCCACATGACTGCAGCCATGCCCATGGGCCTGCGCGAGGCAGGGCGGCGCCTGAGTTCGCTGGGCCAGGGTGGGCGCCCGCAGGACGTCGCCGAAGCCATTGCGTGGCTCAGCCAGCCAGGCTCCGGGTCGGTCAACGGCCAGGTGCTGCGGGTGTGCGGTCAGGCACTGATGGGAGCTTGAGCATGAGCCGACAATGGCACGATCTGCACAACCCGGCCGCCCGCGCCAGCCTGTACCTGCGCGCAGCCAGCAAACGCACCATCAGCGGCGACCGGCTGCCGGACGATGGCCTGCGCTGTTTCATTCGGGTCCAACCGGGCAACCTGGGGGCGTATCGAAGGCTTTGCCACTTTCCCGATGATGGCCGCCTGCCAGGGACTTATCCCCATGTGATGGCATTTGCCCTGCAATTGCAGCTGATGACGGCCGATGATTTCCCCTTCCCGCTGCTTGGTCTGGTACACCTGCACAACCGCATCGAAGTGCTGCGCCCGCTTGGTGCTGTCGAAGGGCTGCGCTTTGCGGTGTATGCGCACAACCTGCAGCGCCATGCCAAAGGGGGCACCTTCGACCTGGTCACCGAGGCTGAAGATGGCATCGGCCTGCTCTGGCGAGAGACCAGCCGCATGTTGGTGCGTGGTTTGGCCCTGGAAGGCCAGACGAGTGAGCCGGCCGACACTGAGCCTGATCCGTTGCCCGAAGCCACACGCTGGTACGCCGACAGTGATATCGGTCGGCGTTATGCCAAGGTGTGCGGGGATTACAACCCTATCCACCTCAGTGCGGTCAGTGCGCGGTTGTTCGGCTTTCCCACGGCCATTGCCCATGGCATGTGGACCAAGGCCATGGCCTTGGCCGCGCTGCGTGGGCACCTGCCGCACAGTGGCTATGCCTTTGAGGTGGACTTCCGCAAGCCGGTCAGGTTGCCTTCGGAGGTGGTGCTCAGTGCCAGTGAAGCGGGCCCTTCGGGCCAACTGCGCCTGGATGGGCACGGGGACGTGCTGCATATGGTCGGCCGTTGGGAGTGCCTGTAGGCCGGGCCTGTCCTGGCGGTATACGCTTGCTTTGCATCGGGCCTGGGCAGAAGCTATGCAGCAATAGGAGACCCCCGATGAACCTGCAAGAAATCACCCAACGCCTGCATCAGATCCGCGATACCAACGACTGGCGCGGCTTCCACAGCCCGAAGAACCTGGCCATGGCCGCCAGCGTCGAAATGGCCGAGCTGGTAGAAATCTTCCAGTGGCTGAGCGAGGACGAATCGCGCCAACTGCCTGCCGACAAGCTGGCCCACGCCGGCCAGGAAGTCGGTGACGTGGTGCTCTACCTGTTGCTGCTGTGCAGCGAACTGGGTCTGGACATGGACCAGGTGGTGCGTGCCAAGCTGGCCGACAGCGAGAGGCGCTTCGCCCGATGAACGATCGTCATTTCGATGAGCTGGCCACCCGCTTTGCCGAAAAGATCTATGGCGGCGCCAAGGGTGCGATCCGCCTGGCGGTGTTGCAGGCCGACCTGGCCGAAGCGCTACCCGACCGCCCGCTACGCATCCTCGACATCGGCGCCGGGTTGGGCCACATGGCCTTGTGGCTGGCCGAGCGCGGCCACCAGCTGACCCTGGCCGAACCTGCGGCGCCCATGCTCGAAGGCGCCAGGGCGCGCTTTGCCGAAGCCGGCCAGACCGCGACCTTCATCCAGGCACCCTGGCAAGACCTGCTCGGCCAACTGACCGAGCGCTACGACCTCGTGCTCTGCCATGCAGTGCTCGAATGGCTGGCCGAACCCGAGAGCATCCTGCCAGTGCTGCACCAGCTCACGGCACCCGACGGCTGGTTATCGCTGGCCTTCTACAACCGCGACGCACTGGTCTATCGCAACCTGCTCAAGGGCCATTTCCGCAAGTTGCGCAGCAACCGGCTGGAAGGTGAAAAGCAGAGCCTGACCCCACAGAAACCGCTTGATCCACGCGAACTCAAGGCGCAACTTGAGCCTATGTGGCAGGTTGAAAGCGAAAGCGGCGTGCGGGTGTTTCACGACTATATGCCCAAGGAATTCCAGGGCAAGGCCGAGCTGCTCGACCTGCTGGAAATGGAACTGGCCCACCGTCGCCACCCTACCTTCGCCGGACTTGGCCGCTACCTGCACTGGGTCTGCCGCCCCCGCTAATCCGCCACGCCGGGAGGAACACATGCCGTACCGTCTGTTGTGCCTGGCCCTGCTGCCCATTGCCCTGGCTGGTTGCCAGGGCAGCAACCCGTATGTGGCCAGCAGCCGCCCGTTACCACCGGCCCCTGCGCAGGCGGCCCACACCTTCGACGCCAGTGCATACCCTGCGCCCGCTCGTGATTATGGGCACTACCGCAGCTGGAGCTGGCGCAACGGCCAGTTGCCCAGCGGCGCTGTGGGTGCCGACCCGGCGCAACTGGCCGATGCGGTGAGCGGTGCGCTCGACCAGCATGGCCTGCGCCCCTCTCGCGCAGGCCCTGGCGACTTGCTGGTGAGCGCCGGTATGCGCCTGGAAAAACGCTTGCGCCAGGTGCGTGACTACGACAGCTACGACCCCTACTACGGGCCGTACCCTTATGGTGGCGTGGGCTATGGAGGCTATCGCCATGGCTATGGGGGCTATGCCAGCGTGCCCATCGTGCGTACCTACGAGGTCGAAGTCCTGGTGGTGCGCATCGACCTGTACGACGCCCGCAGCGGCCAGCCGGTCTGGAGCGCCAGCGCCGAAAGCAGCAGCAACAAGGACTCGCCCCGCGAGCGCGAAAGTGCCTTGCGCGATTCTGTGCACAAGGCGCTCAGCGGCTATCCTCCCAGTTAATAGCTAACGGAGAACCATCATGTTGCGCCGTCTCGTTCTACTGTCATTCGCATTGTTGCTCGCTGCCTGCTCGAGCAACAACGTCCAGCAGGATTTCGATGCCAGCCGCGATTTTGCTGCCTACCGTAGCTGGGCATGGCAGGAGCCGGGCCTGCAGTACCGCCCGGATGACCCAAGGATCAAGAGCGACCTTACCGAGCAGCGCATTCGCCAGGCGGTGGCAGAGCAACTCGACCAGCGTGGCCTGCGTCCGGTACAAGGCGGAGCGCGGCCCGACCTGGCAGTACGCACGTACCTGATCGTGGAACAGCGCCAACAACAGATCACCACCAACTACGGCGGTGGCTGGGGTGGCTACTGGGGCGGCTACTGGGGTGGCCCGATGTACAACGAAACCCGCAGTGTCGACTACAAGGTCGCCACCATCCAGGTCGACATGTTCGATGGGCGTGACGGCAAGCTGGTATGGCGCGGCAGTGCCGAGCAGATCATGAACAACTACCCGCCAAGCCCGGAAGAACGTAACAGCGCAATCCGCAACACCGTGGCCAAGGTGCTGGGCAACTACCCACCGGGCAGCAAAAAATAGCGTCGGAATATGGCGTTGGCATGCACCGTGGCCCGCGAATGAAGTGGCACGGTGCATGTTACTGCCTTCGCGGCTGAACCCGCGCCTACACTGATCGCGATTCTCAGTACGACTGAATCCCCTGCCAGGCCGGTGTCAGCTGCGACAAAATCCATTCCACGCACGCCTTTTTTCCGTTGCCAACCGCACTCCCCCGCGCGTTCCCGTCTATCTTCATCTAGGTAAACCTGACTGACCGGGTAGAAGTGTTCAACATTTGGGAAAGGCGACCTGCCAATGCAAAGCATTGTTCTCCTGCTGTGGCTTGCCTTGTGCTCCGAACAGGATGTGCGTCAACGCCAGATCTCCAACATGCTGACCCTGGGGGTGGCTGGCTGCGCCCTGGCCTGGCTGTTCGCTACCGGCCACAGCTGGATAGGCGCCGATGCCAGCGATGCCGGTTGGGCGCTGGCCATCGTCATGCTGCTGACCCTGCCAGGCTACATGCTCGGCCGCTTCGGCGCTGACGACGTCAAGCTGATGGGCGCCCTGGCCCTGGCCACAAGCCCGCAATATGTACTCGGCACCTTTATTGGCGCGGGTGTCAGTGTGCTGGTCTGGCTATTGACCCGCCGACGCCTGTGGACTCTGCTCAATCCCAAGATAAAGAAGCGTTTGCAGGCCCTGACCGAGGAAATGGGCGACAAGCAGGCTTTCGTCCCTTATGTGTTGTCAGGTTTTCTTCTGACAGCCGTATGGATCCAGTAAGCCTTCCAGTGGTCCGATGACTTGTACACGCCTTGTACAATTTCGCCTAGTGCGACTACTTTTAAGCTGCCAGAGCGTCTGGCACGGGAGCAGGGCCGTATAAGAACAGGGAGTTGATCGTGTCCAGATCAGTGAGTGAAGTGAAGGTGTTGGTGGTTGATGACCAACCGGTCATTGTCGAACAACTGAGTGAATTCCTCGAAACCAAGGGCTATGCCTGCGTTACAGCCCTCTCAACCGACGAAGCCATCGAGCACTATGTGGCAGACCCTAGCATCGGCCTGCTTATCTGTGACCTGCACATGCCCGATCGGGACGGCATCGAGCTGGTGCGCGCCTTGAAGGAGATCAACGGCAGCCAGCGCATGTTCGAAGCCATCATGTTGACTGGGCGTGCCGAGAAGCAGGACTTGATCCGGGCGCTACGCGAAGGTTTCGCCGATTACTACCAGAAGCCGATGGACCTCGATGAACTGCTGGCAGGCGTCCGCCGGCAGGAAGAGGTCTTGCTGGAGCGCCAGCGCAATATCCGTGATCTGGGTGGATTGAACCAGCGCTTGCAGGAACTGGCCGAGTCGGTGGACGAACTGTATCAGGACCTGGAAAAAGCCCGTGGCCAAGGCACCCACCGGCGTGCCAGTGATGCAGAAGAAAGCGAAAGCGAGCTGCCAGCAGCGTTCGAGAAACTATCACCACGCCAACTGGAAGTGGCGCGCCTGGTTAGCAAGGGCAAGACCAATTACCAGATCGCCTGTGAACTGGGCATTACCGAAAACACCGTGAAGCTGTATGTATCTCAGGTATTGCGTTTGACGCATATGCACAACCGCACCCAACTGGCTCTGGCGCTGACCCCTAGCTCGTCGCCCGTGCACCAGCGGTTCACGACCCATTGAGTGAAGGCTCGGCACACCATTCTGGAGCGGCCTGGCGCTGCGAAAGGCTGCTCCTGCAAGCCCATAGTTGCCTGCTACAACTGGATCGCCAGGTTCAACGACAGCCGAGGCCCACGGTCCAGGCTATCCAGCGCCACATCCGCCAACGGCTTGGCCACTTCCAGCGCCACATTGAACATATGCCCAGCCCCTAACCGCACACCCAGCGCCACCGAAGCCAGATGGGCGTCCTCCACCGGTCCCCGGTTATGCCAGGCCTGTGCGGTATCCACCACCGCATAGGGCTGAACCCGCGCAAGCCAGCTACTTCGCATGCTGTAGTTAAGCTCGTAAGCCACACCCCAGCCCTTGTCACCGTCCGCCTGATCGCGCGGGTAGCCACGCCCGAAATTCTGCCCGCCAAACCCCGCACGCTCACTGTCGGGCAAGCGATCGTCACTCCAGTACAACGCACCGGATACCACCCCCTGCCAGTTTTCCAGCAGCGTGTCGCTCTGCAGGCCGGAAAGCCGAAAGCGCAGGAAATCGAGATCGTAGTCAGCATCGCTGCGTGCCCCCAGATAGTCCAGGCCCTGATAGACCCCGACACTGACGATACGCAAACGCCCCTGCTCCACCTTGCGCCAGTCACCTTCGAATGACAGCGCCCGTACATAGGTGTCGTACTTGCGAAACGGTGGCTGCTCGGCCATCCGGTCTTGATCTTTCTCACTGACTGAGTACACGTGGCCCTGCACCGCCAGCCACTCATTCGGCCTTACGATCACCGGCTGGCGCAAACCGATCGCATAGCGTTCACTGTCGTGCTTGCGAGTGATATCGCGGCCATCGTCCAGACGTATGCGCGTGCCGGGCTCGCTGCGGTAGCGCGAGGCCGATAGCAGCAGTTGGCTACCGGCAGAGTCCAGGTACTGGCTGTAATCGAGACGCTGGTAATGGACCCGGTCTTCCCCAGAGGGCAGCAGCCAACTGGCCGCGAACTGTTCGCCATGGCGAGTCTGGGCATTGCTGGCTGCCGTCAACAGGGCCTGAGCAGCGTCACGGCTGGAGTCGGCCACGGTCACCGCGGCGCTGAGCGGCTTGCGCCGTGCATGCACGGTCAACTGGGCGACATCCTCGGCAGCCCGCGCCATTGTCAGTTCGGCCTCTACCACGACCCCTGGCATGCGCGTAGCCAGGCCCAGATAGCGCTCCAGCGTTTCGCGGGTCAGTGGGCGCTCGGCCTCAATGCGCGCCAGCAACTGCTGCAAATACTCACTGGCCGGTCCAATATCGCCGTCCAAGCGGTAATCACGTACGTAACCTTCGACCAGCACCACGTCGACCCTGCCATCGGCCACATCCTGAGGCGGCAGGTAGGCATACGACAGCAAGTAGCCCTTCTGCCGGTAGCGTTGGGTCAGGCGCTGGGTGTATTGCTGCAATTCACCCAACGTGGTTTCGCGCCCGATCAGCGGCTGATAGTGTTCACGCAGGTCGCCCAAGGGGAACACCGTGCCGCCCTCGAAGCGCACTTTTTGCAGCACCAGCCGGGTGTTGGCCGGGGCCCAGTCGGGGTTGTCGATAGCCGCCCCTGCCAACCGTATGCGGGGGCTCACAGGGGCGTAGTCCGTCATCGGCAGGTTGGCGCTGGGCAGACGCCGCTCGTATTCATGGCTGTCGAGAAACCCCGGCAACGGCTCGGCGTGGGCAGCAAGTGCCCAAAGCAGCAACATCAGGGGCATGACCAGAGGACGCATAGGGCACTCCATGTTCCCATGGGTTGCGGGGCACCAGCCGGTCACACCCGTCACTTGCAAGCGTAGGTGCTGGCCCGGCTGTCGTCGAACACCTACTCACTGACCTGGAACGCCACCCGCGCCGTCTGACCGCTTTCGTCCAGCGCGCTGAGTTCGGCCTGCCCGACCTGTGGCAAACGCAGCAACAAGCTGTCCTGCCCCTGGGTTTCACCCAACGGCTGGCCGTTGAGGAACCACCAGCGCCGTCCACCACCACCCAAGGCAGATACCTGCAATTGCAACGGCTCAGTGTTGGTGGCCGGGCGGCGCAGATGGTCGCCAGGGCGCACACCGACGATCGACAGCGGTGGTGCACTGGCCGGCGCCTGCGGCGGGCAGGCCGGGTCGATGGCCGGCAAACGCGCCATGCGCCGCTCGACACGCGGTAGCCACGGCTCCAGCGGCGCCGGCCACAGGACGATGTCACGAGCCCTAGCGCCCGGGCAGCTACCATCGACCCGCAGGCCCTGATCGTTGACCCACACTGTTTCGCGCAAGCCCAGGCCCAGCGGCTGGTCAGCTGCCTGCAAGGTTGGCGGCGTGGTGCCGTCCAGGGTCCATGCAAAGCGCTGACGCCGACAGTTGGTGTCCTGCTTGCTCATCGGCTGGCCCAGCGGCCAACAGATTGCCGCAACGCCAATATTCGCAGGTACTCGCTCTACCGGGACGCTGATACCGCGTTGGCTGTCGCGATTGCTCAACAGATCGTGCACCTGCAACATCAGCGGCGCCGCCGACGCCAGGCCGAACTGACCGGGCACCGGTGTACCGTCGGGGCGGCCAATCCATACGCCAATCAGGTAGCGCGGCCCCACGCCAATCGACCAGGCATCGCGAAAGCCGTAGCTGGTGCCAGTTTTCCAGGCCAGTTGCGGGCGCTGCACCAGTTCGGCGTGCGGGTCGCGGTCCGGGCGCGCCTGGCCACTGAGAATACGCCGGATGATCCACGCCGCCCCCGGTGACAGCAACCGGTGCTCCACCAGGGGGGCCTGTGGCTGCAAGCGCACCTGCGCACTGTTGCCCCCCCGCGCCAGCGCCGCGTAGCCGCCGACCAAGTCTTCCAGGCGGCTGCCGGCACCGCCCAGGATCAACGACAGGTTGGGCTCGGCAAGGGGCGGCAGTATCAGCGGCATGCCCGCCATGCGCAATTGCGCGGCAAAGCGTTTCGGGCCGTAGGCTTCCAGCAATTGCACGGCGGGCAGGTTGAGCGACAGGGCCAGCGCTGAGCTCGCCGACACCGGCCCGCTAAAACCCATGGAGAAGTTGCCAGGGCGATAGTCGCCATAGCGTCGTGGAACATCCTGCAACAGCGATTCGGAATGGATCAGGCCATCGTCCAGCGCCATGCCGTAGAGAAAAGGCTTGAGGGTGGAGCCGGGCGAACGCAGCGAGCGCACCATGTCGACATGGCCAAAGCGGCGCTCATCAGACAAATCTACCGAGCCCAGGTACGCGCGCACCGCCATGGACTGCGCTTCGACCACCAGAATGGCGGCCGAGGTACGCTCGGGCAGCCGGGCGCGCCAGCCCAGCAGCAAGTCTTCGAGGCGCCGCTGAAGCGCAGCGTCAAGCGTGGTCCGAATCAGTGGCGGGCTGTCAGCACTGTTCAGGCGTCGGGCCAGCAATGGCGCCAAAGCCGGCTCCTGGCGTGGCGCCAACACCAACGGCTCCTCGGCTGCCTCGCGGAGCTGCTGGGCCGGCCATACCTGGTATTCAGCCAGGCGCTGCAGCACCTTGTCCCGGGCACGCTGGGCACGCTCGGGGTGGCGGTCCGGGCGCAGCCGGCTGGGTGCCTGGGGCAGCACAGCCAGCAGCGCCGCTTCGGCGGGTGTCAGGTGACGGGGGGACTTGCCCAGGTACGCCCAGCTGGCTGCCGCCACGCCCTGAAGCGTGCCGCCGAAAGGTGCGCGGTTCAGGTAGATCTGCAGGATGTCACGCTTGGACAAGTGCCACTCCAGCTGCAACGTGCGCCATAGCTGGCGCAGTTTACCGCCCAGGGTACGGTCGTGCGGGTCGAGCAGGCGTGCCACCTGCATCGACAGTGTGCTGCCGCCCGACACGACACGCCCGCTGCGCAGGTTCAGCCAGGCCGCACGGGCCAATGCCAGCGGGTTGACCCCTGGGTGGTCGTAGAACCAACGGTCCTCGTAAGTCAGCAAGGCCTGCAGGTAAAGCGGCGAAACCTCTTCAGGGCTAACTGGGTAGCGCCACACGCCCTCAGCATCGGCAAAGCGCCACAACGGTGTGCCGTCTTCGGCCAGCACTACCCGGGCCAGGTCGTCACCCGGCATCGGCAGCGGCCAGATACGATCAGCCAGCCAGAACAGGCCGCCCAGCACCAGCAAACTGATCAGCGTGGCACGCAACAACCTGCCCGCACGGCTGCGTGGTCGCGCTAAGCTTGGCATCGGGAACCGACCTGGCCAGGTAATGGCCAAAGGCTTTGGGACGACAACCTCGCCGATTTTTTCATCAGGAAGCAACTATGCATGTAGAAGGTTTTTTCGAGTGGCTGGGCCAGGCACTGGGGTCGTTGATCCGCTTCATCGTCGACGCATTGAGCGGGCTGTTCAACCTGCTGGCCAATGCTGGTGGCAACTTCATCGATGGCCTGTCGCGCACCTTGGGCATGGACACCTCGCTGCTGAGCATCCTGGCGCTGATCATCGGCCTGATGCTGCTGTACTCGGCAATCCGCGCATTCATGCGCGCGTCGATCATCCTCGGGATCATCTGGCTGGTGCTGGGGCTGTGGGTGATGAGCTGGGTGATCCACTGATCTGCGCGGTCTTTGTGGGAGCGGCCTTGCGTCGCGACAGGACTGCACAGCAGCCCCAGGATTTCAGTTTCGCCGCTTGAACTTCCGGGGCCGCTTCGCGGCCCTATCGCGGCGCAAGGCCGCTCCCACATTGTCCGCGTCGAGCGGGACTCTAGCGGGCTTTCACGGTCATCTCCCCTTGCCCATCGCCCACGGCCTGCAGGTTCGGCCGATACATCGACTCGACCTGCGGCGGCGGCACGCGGTAAGTGCCCGGTGTCACCGCTCGCGCCAGGTACAGCAGGTGGGTGGTGCCATAGCCGTCAAGCTTGAGCGCGGCCACGTAACGGTCATCACGATACTCCTGATGCACCACGCTGGCGTTCTGCATCGACTCGCGCCACGCCTTCACTGCACTGCTGGCGTTGTCCAGGCTGGCGGCGCTTTGAGCCAGGTTCTGGTTTTCCAGCTCCAGGCCTGCCGGCAGCAGGTCCACCACCAGCGCATCCGGCACGCGCTCCTCGGCTTTCAGCGCCAGGTGCACGAGCACAAGGTCGCCACTGCGCAGGTTATGCACGTCCAGCGGCTGGCCATTCATGCCCAGGTACTCTCTGCGAATCTGCAGGCCGTTGCC
Source organism: Pseudomonas sp. zjy_15 (assembly GCF_043101865.1). Taxonomy (NCBI): domain Bacteria; kingdom Pseudomonadati; phylum Pseudomonadota; class Gammaproteobacteria; order Pseudomonadales; family Pseudomonadaceae; genus Pseudomonas; species Pseudomonas sp. zjy_15. Next base: position 6,092 of record NZ_JBICII010000062.1, on the reverse strand, counting down.
GCCAGCAGCAGGCGCCTGCCGTGGGTAGCCCGACAAGGTCAGCTGCTGGTACAGCGTCTCGTTGCCTTCATTCTGCACGCTCAGTGGCGAGGCCAGTAACGGGCCTTCCAGCTTCATACCGGCGTCGGCATTGTTCAACTCGCGCACTTCACCCGCGCTGTCCAGGCGTGCCTGCCACTGGCCTTCCGGCTTGCCCAGCAGGCCACGGCCAGCGAGGAACAGTGCATTGCGCTCTTGGGTCGACAGCCAACGGTTGGCTGCCAGTTCATCCGACAAGGCGAACAGGCGCTGATCGACCTGGCTGCTGGCCAGGTTGCTTTCCTGCAGCAGCGCCAGGATCAGTGCCTGGTCACGCAGGGCGCTGCCATAATCGGCCAGCCAGCCTTTGCCACGGCTGATGCCCAGGCCTGCCTGCAAGGCTTGCTCGGCACGCGGTTTGTCGCCCATTTTGTCCAGCGCCACCGCCAGTTGTACCAACGGCAGACCGGAGCGGGCATCGGCGCGACGTTCGAACAGGCCTCGCAGGGCACCCAACGGCGCCTGCTGGCTGCGCGACAGCACCAGCGCCGCATAGGCCTGCACGGCAAAGCGTGTGTGATCGGCATTTTCGCTGTAGTCGACTTCGATCAGGTTGCGTTCCTGCAGGTAACGCAGCAGGCGCTCACTGGCCTTCTTCAGTGACTCGGCAGGCACGCCGTAACCTTGGTCACGGGCACGCAGCAGGAAGTCAGTAACATAGGCGGTGAGCCAGTACTCTTCTTCGCTGTCCGAACTCCACAGGCCAAAGCTGCCGTTGTAGCGCTGCATCCCCAGCAAGTGCTCGATGCCCATCTCGATCTTGCGCTTGCGCACATCCGCCGGCTCCCCCTTGATGCCCAGGCGCTTGAGGCTGTCGGCATCGGCGTACAGCGAGGGGTACAGGCCACTGGTGGTCTGTTCGAGGCAGCCGTAGGGGTAGGCTTGCAGCGCGCGAATCTGCTCGGCAAGGTTCAGCGGCGGCCGGCTCGACAAGGCCAGGCTGGCTTCCAGGCCAGCCGGTTCGAAGGCGGCCAGGTCTGCTTCGGGCAGGGTCCACGGCTGGTCCTTCAAGGCCACGCGGTAGTGCTTGAGCATTGCCGGGTAGGCCGGGCGCACGCCCAGCGTCCACTCACGCTCGAACGCTGTGATCGGCTCGTTCGGCAGTTGCAGGCCCGTCACCCGGATATGTACCTTGCCCTGCCCCAGACCACCCTGGGCCTGCACCGGAATCATCAGCGTCGAGCGCTGCCCTTCGGCCAGATTAACGCTCTGCACGGCGTCGGCCGCCAGGCTCAGTTGCCCTTCTGTGGTGATTTCGACGTTCAGTTGCTGGGCGCGGCCAGACAGGTTGGCCAGGTCCAGTGCCAGGCGGGTACGGTCACCACCGGCCAGGAAGCGCGGGGCCGAAAGCTCGGCAATCAACGGTGCGGCGACCACGGTCTTGCCTTCGGTCATGCCGAAGTGCTCTTCGGTCCAGGCCTGGGCCATCAACCGCAGTTCGCCGTTGAAGTCGGGGATATCGACCGTGGCCTGGCCCTCACCCTTGTCGTCCAGCGTCACCGGCAGGCTCTGTTGGGCAACGATGGTTACCGTAGTGTTGGGTCGCTTGCCCCCCTTGGCCATCGCTGCGTCACCACCGAATGCCAGGCTGGCCAGGCGGCCCTGCCCGGCCTCGATCAGTTGGCCGTAGATGTCCAGTTGATCGGCACCATAGGCCTTGCGCCCGAACAGGCTGGCGAACGGGTCGGGGGTTTTGAAATCGGTGATGTTGAGGATGCCCACGTCCACCGCCGACAACAGCACATGCACCTGCTTGGGCACGCTGCCATCGGCGTTGGCGGCCTTGATCTTCACCGTCAACGGCTGTTTCGGCCGCATTTTCTCCGGTGCCTGCAGGCTCAGCGCAAGCTTGCGCTCGGCGCGGTCCAGCGGCAGGTGCAGCACGCCCACAGCACGCTTGGGCGTGGCATTGGCCTTGCGCTCACCCGGGCGGATAACCAACGCGCTGATGTACAGGTCGTGGCGGGCCCAGGCCTTGTCCAGTTGCACGTCAAAGGTCTTGCCCTCGGCGGGCACATCGATTTCCTGCCACCACAGCGGGCCATCACTGGACTCGATCATCAGGTAGCCGCTGCCCGCAGCGGGCGGGGTGACGGTGACCTTGGCGGTAGCGCCATCGGCGTAGGAGGGTTTGTCCAGCGCCAGCTTGACCTGGTCCGGCCGTACCGCGCCGCCCTCAGCGTTGTCCTGGGCACGATAGCCGGCCCAGAAGCGCTCACTGGATACCAGGCCGGTCTGCGGGTCTTCGACCTCGACGCGGTAAGGGCCCCATTCAACCTGGAAGCTGAGCTTGGCAGTGGAACCTGCCTTGACGCTGATCGTCTCTTCGTTCTGGGTCAGGAACTTCTCGTTGTAGGCGTAACTCCAGCCGTCGCTTTGCGAGTAATTCCAGTAGTAATCGCGGCGTTCGCGAACAAGGCGCACCTTGAGCGCATCGGCCGCCAGTTTGTTACCGTCGCGGTCGGCCACCAGGAACTCGAATTCCACCGGCCCGTTGCTATCAGTTTCCTCACCTTCGAACAGGCCTCGCAGGCCCGGCAGGCGCTCAGCCGGCCAGATAGGCTGCTCCAGGCGCCGGGTGATCGGCCGGCCACCCGACTCCTGCAGGCTGGCCTGCACGGTAAGTTGCAGCGGAGAGCGGGCCTCGGCCCAACGGCTTTCGATATCGACCACCGCCTTGCCGGCCTGGTCAAGGGTGACTTCGTCCAGTTCCAGGTCCTGGTTCAGATCGGTTTCGGTGACCGAACCGAACTGGTAACCAGGCAACGCCGGTACCGCCTCGCGCAGCGGGCGTACATAGGCCTGACCGCTCAGGCGATTGCCGGCGGCCGGGGCGCCATAGAGGTAACGGCCATTGACCTGGATGCGCGCATCTTCATCCGGCGAAAGCGGTTGGCTGCTGCCCTTGAGCTCCAGCGCCAGGCGCTCGGGCAGGAAGTCTTCGACAAGGAATTCATAGACCTGCTTGCGCCCGCCCCCCAGGTCGAGCAGCAGTTGCCAACGGCCCGTCGGGGCCTCGGTGGCCAGTTGCAACTGGTATTGGTACAAGCCATTGCTGTCGGCTTCCCAGACGAACTTGCGGCTCACCTGTTCATCCGGGCGACGCACTTCCACGCTCACTGGCTGGGCTTTGACCGGCTTGCCGTCCTGGTCGCGCAGCAGGCCGTTGAGCAGCACCGTCTCACCCGGGCGGTACAGGTCACGCGGGCCGAAAATGAAGAACTGCAGCGGGTTGGCCTGAGGCCCGGTGATGTCGAATTCGGCCAGATCCAGGGCTGCGGTGTTCAGGCGCAGCAGCGTGGTATGCACGCCCTGAGTGGCGATCAAGGTATCGGCCTTGGGCGTGATCGGCAGTTGGGCATGCCCCTTGCCATCGGTAGTGGCCTGGGCCAGCAGCTTGCCCTTTTCGTCATGGATTTCCAGGTTGACGCCGCTCAGCGCCTTGCCGCCTTCCAGGGCTTGAGCAAACACGTCGATGCGGTCGCGGTAGCGGTGGGCCGACACGCCGATGTCGCTAAGGGTGAACAGGGTTGCCGGCTGAGAATAATCGTAGGTACCCGAGGCGCGCATCACTGCCAGGTACACGCCTGGCGCCTGCAACGGCTTGATGCCGGCAATCGGCAGCAACACGGTCTCACGCGTGTTGCGTGCCGGGTTGAGATCAAAGCGGCCGCTGTAGACCAGCTCGGCCATGTCCAGGGTTTCCTTGGACTGGTAGTAGTACAGGCTGCTGTTGCGCCCCCAGTTGGCCAGGAAGGTCGAGAGCATGTCTGGCTTGACGCGGAAGAACTCGACATCCACCTTTTCGACGTTCAGGGCAATCACCGGCAGGCCTTCGGCCAGACGCGTAGGCAGCAGCGAGCCGCGGCTGGCAAAGCCGATGGTCGGCTGCATGTCGCGGGTTTCCAGGCGGGTGATCGACTCGCTGTCCAGCTGCTTGCCATTGACTGCCAACAGCCCCTTGTCGACGGTCAGCACCAGCTTGCGCTGCGGCTCCAGGTGGCGCAAGCGCAGCTCCATCTGGTTGTCGGAGAGTTCCCAGGCTCCGTCGAGCTTGCCTTTGACGGTATCTACCAGGTGAACTTTGTTGGTGAAGTCCTGCTTGGCATCCAGCGGTACGGAAAAGCTGACTGACAGCGTTGCCGCGCCATCGAGCTGCACTTCCGATACGTCCAGCACCGTGAGTTCGCGGCCCTCATAGCGCTTGGCGAGCAAGGCCGGGTCCTCACGCTTGGGGGCGGAAGCTTCGGCGGGCGCGGGCGCCACGGTTTTCTCGACCGGCGCCGGTTTGCCTGGCGTGGAAGAGTCACAGGCACTGAGCAACGCCAGCGCGCAGGCCAGCAACAATCCTTTGTTGAACATGAGATAGGAACTCTTGGGCAGCGTGTACGTGAGGGCAGCAACTATAGCGCAACGTCAGGTGCAGCACCCGGCGTTGCGCGCCAGGTCAGACCATGGTCGCGCTAAATGGTTGCCTGGTCGGTACACTGTGGCCATTCGTTAAAAGGGGGCCGCGTTGCGCCCCTTCGCGGGCTTGCCCGCTTCCACAGGTTTGGCGCCGGCCGCAAGAGCAACACTTTCCTGTGGGAGCGAGCACGCTCGCGAAGGGGCGCACAGCGGCCCCAAAATCTCATGGAATGCACATGCCCCAACTCGCTGCCGACTGGCGCCACCGACCCACCCACCGCAAGGTCTGGGCGCTGGCCGCGCCGATGATCCTGTCCAACATCTCGGTACCGCTGGTGGCGCTGGTCGACAGCACGGTCATCGGCCATCTTCCGCACGCCCACCAGCTGGGCGCCGTGGCCGTGGGCGCCACCTTGTTCACCTTCATGGTCGGCCTGATGGGCTTCCTGCGCATGGGCTCCACCGGCTTCGCTGCTCAGGCTGCCGGCCGTGGCGACGGTGCAGCATTACGCCAGGTACTGGTGCAAGGGCTGCTGCTGGCGGTCGGCTTCGCCCTGTTGATCGGCCTCCTGGCCCTGCCCTTCAGCCAGCTGGCACTTCATGCGATGCAACCCAGCGCAGCCCTGCAGCAATCCACCGAAGACTTCTTCCATACCCGCCTGCTTGGCCTGCCTGCGGCGCTGGCCAGTTACGCGCTGGTCGGCTGGTTCCTCGGCACCCAGAACGCCAGGGCTCCACTGGCCATCCTGCTGACCACCAACCTGCTGAACATCGCCTTGAACCTGTGGTTCGTGCTGGGCCTGGACTGGGGCGTACTGGGCTCGGCGCGGGCGTCGGTGATTGCCGAATGGAGTGCCGCCCTGCTCGGCCTGGCCTTGACCCGTCCGGCCCTGCGGGCCTACCCGGGGCAGATCGTGTGGGCAGCGCTCAAGCGCTGGCAGGCCTGGAGGCCACTGCTGGCAGTGAACCGCGACATCTTCCTGCGCAGCCTGGCGCTGCAACTGGTGTTCCTGCTGATTACCGTGCAAGGCGCACGCCTGGGCGAAGCGACCGTGGCAGCCAACGCCCTGTTGCTCAATGGCCTGCTACTGACGGCCTATGCGCTGGATGGGCTGGCCCATGCGGTGGAGGCTTTGTGCGGCCATGCCATTGGTGCCCGTGACCGCGACACCCTGCGTCGCTCGCTGGTGGTGGCCTGCGGCTGGTCGCTGGTCACCAGCCTGGGCTTTGCCGGGCTGTTCCTGTTGGGTGGGCACCTGTTCATCGACTTGCAGACCGACATCGACAGTGTGCGGGCGGCGGCTTATCCGTATTTGCCCTACCTGGCATTGCTGCCGTTGATCGCGGTGTGGAGTTACTTGCTGGATGGGTTGTTCATCGGCGCGACCCGGGCGCGGGAAATGCGTAATGCAATGCTGGTTTCGGTATTGATTGCGCTGCCGGTGGCAGTGGCCATGAGCGGGTTGGGCAACCATGGGTTGTGGATGGCGTTTCTTGGGTTCATGGGGTTGCGGGCGGTGACGTTGGGGTGGGTCGGGTGGCGGTTGCAGCAGAGGGACCTGTGGTTTGGCTGATTGGGGCCGCTTTGCGGCCCATCGCGACGCAAG